>NZ_JBHWYX010000050.1:0-59810 GCF_042728795.1 Streptomyces sp. NPDC060184 | reverse complement strand
CCTTGGCGGTCGGCCCGCACCGTCAGGCAGCCACGTGCGGTTACGCTCCCTTACATTCGCGGGTAATGCACAGACGCCATATTCTGCGAGCCCGGCAGGGCATATCGGAGTGCGCCGCCGAAATTCTGGCGCATCGCGAGTCATGGAATGCTGACCCCCGTTAGTTCATCGTTTTCTGTCCCACCCCTGAACACAGGGATACCGGTCCCCGAGTCGGACCGGCGGAACCGGATGTGGCTGGATTCCGGATGTAGCCGGCCGTGTGGGCGCGGGGCCGTGTCCGACCCGCCGGCGCGTGGTCACTCGGCCGTGACCTCGGAGTGGACCTGTGGTCTGTGTCCACGCCTTCGAGGCTCGCGATCAAACCGCTCGGGGCGAAAAATCAGCCGCATGCTGGAGGTATCCCCTTCTGGAAGTCTACGGCGAACTCGAAGCGCCCCGTGCGCGTCGGGCTCGGCGGGCTCGTCCTGGCTGGTCCGGATTTCGGTGCCGTGATGCAAAAGCCGCGGACGTATTCTCTTCCAGCGGGCGGATGGAGTCTGACGCTTTTTTCGGGTCGGCCGTCGCGACGAATCCGAACCCGTCGGCCCACATGGTCGGACGGCAGTCGTCGAAGCTCTGGCGTCGCCTCCAAGGGGCAGACCACGGCCGGGCGGCAGGCCGCGCAGTGGCCGCCCGCCGAAACGCAGACGTGGGGCGAGCATCTTGGGGGTCGAGGGACCTCGCAGCAGTGAGGCGCCTGAGGCTGGCCGGCGGGACGGGGTCGGGCAGGGCAGAGCGACGCCACGCACAGGAGGCGACTGTTGTCGGTCCATGACGCGCGGCCCTGTCGAGCCGCCCACGGCCACGCGAGCGGCCCACCGGGCGGGAGAGCGCTCCCTGCCCGGACCGAAACCATCGTTCCGGTCTGATAACAACCCCTGCCTCCCCTGCGCATGTCCCGTACAGTCATCCCCGCAGACAAGTTCTTGAACACGTTCAAGAGGGAATCTCGGGGGAGGAACCGCAACCATGCGAGGCGGAGCCAAAGTCGCCATAGTCGGCGGAGTGTTCGTGCTGGTGGCCGGGGGACTGAGTTACGGGGCGTACTCGGTCCTGTTCGACGACGGGGGCGGCGGGGGCCTGGGCACCAAGGCCGCCGTGGTGAAGACCGGGCCGCCGGACACGAAGGAGATCGCCGAGGCCTCGAAGGCGTTCTTCGACGCCTGGTCCTCCGGGAACGGTGCGGGCGCCGCGCAGTTGACGAACCACCCGGTGGAGGCGGAGCCCGTGCTGACCGGGTACTCCACCGAGGCGCACATCGAGCACGTGGTGATCACCCCGGGTCCGGCGGTCGGGGCGAAGGTCCCGTACACGGTGAAGGGGACCGTCTCGTTCGAGGGACAGAGCAAGCCGCTCTCGTACTCCTCCGAGTTGACCGTGGTGCGCGGGCTGACCACCGGCAAGCCGCTCGTCGACTGGCAGCCGACCGTCGTACACCCTCAGTTGACCGCGGGGGCGACGCTCGTGACCGGGGAGTCGGCCGCGCCGGAGATCGAGGCGGTCGACCGCAACGGCAAGGTGCTGACCAAGGAGGAGTACCCGTCGCTCGGGCCGGTCATCGCCACGCTGCGCGACCGGTACGGAGCCCAGTCGGGCGGCACCGCGGGCATCGAGACGTCGATCGAGAGCGGTGACGAGAACACCCCCGCCATCACCCTGCTGACGCTCACCAAGGGCAAGCCGGGCGAGGTGAAGACGACGATCGACGCGAACGTGCAGGCGGCGGCGGAGAAGGCCGTGAAGCAGTTCGGCGAGTCCTCCGTGGTGGCGGTCCAGCCGTCGACGGGCGCGATACGGGCCATCGCCAACAACCGGGCCGACGGATTCGACGCGGCCATGGAGGGCAGCCTCGCACCCGGCTCCACCATGAAGATCGTCACAGCGGCGATGATCATGCAGAACGGCGTGGGGAGCATCGACTCCCCCGTGGAGTGTCCGTCGACCGTCTCGTGGGAGGGAGTCACCTTCCACAACCTGGACGACTTCTCCATCCCGAGCGGCACGCTGAAGAACGCCTTCGCCCGGTCGTGCAACACCGCCTTCATCAAGGCGGTCAAGCCGCTGACCGAGAAGAACGTGGCCGGCACGGCTCTCGGCCAGGAGGCCCGCGACTACTTCGGCCTGGGCCAGGACAACTGGAAGACCGGCATCGGGTCCTTCGACGGCAGCGTCCCCGAGTCGTCGGGGGCCGAGACCGCGGCCTCGTACATCGGTCAGGGCAAGGTCCTCATGAGTCCCCTGAACATGGCGTCGGTCACCGCGACCGCCAAGTCGGGTTCCTTCAAGCAGCCCTACATCGTCGCGCGCGACCTGGACGACCGGCCGTTCGCCACCGCCCAGCCGCTTCCCGGCACGGTGGGACAGCAGTTGCGGGACATGATGCGCTTCACCGCGACCGACCCCAGCGGCACCGGCACGGAGGCCATGGCCTCCGTCGGCGGCGACAAGGGCGCGAAGACCGGGTCGGCGGAGGTCGACGGGCAGGGCAAGTCCAACAGCTGGTTCACCGGATTCAGCGACGACCTGGCTGCGGCCGGGGTGGTCCAGTCCGGCGGCCACGGTGGCACCGCGGCCGGTCCGGTCGTCGCGGCGGTGCTGCGCGCGGGGTGAGTCGGGGGGATGCCGCTGCCCCTGCGGTGAGGGTGCGCCGGGCCCGGCCAGGGCCCGGCGCACCGCCGCGTCCGGATCCGGGCCATGCGCCAATACGGTGCTGCGTACGGCCCGTTCGCGCGAGTAGCCTCGGGATCATGAGCACTTCCACCACCGGCCCCGACGCCGGGTCCCAGCCGACCACCGCTCCCGCAGCCTCCGCCGCACACTCCGCGCACTCCGAGGCGCACCCCCGATTCGCCGCCGCGCTGGCCGAGTCGGGGCTCCGGGTCGAGGTACGCCGCTTCCCCGACGCCACCCGTACGGCCGCCGAGGCCGCCGCCGCGATCGGCTGCGAGCTGGCCGAGATCACCAAGTCCCTGGTGTTCGTGGCCGACGGCGTCCCGGTGGTCGTCCTGATGGACGGTGCCTCCCGGGTGGACGTGGAGCGGGTGCGCGAGGTGCTGGGCGCGGCGAAGGTGAAGCGCGCGGGGGCCGACGTGGTCCGCGAGGCGACCGGGTACGCGATCGGGGGCGTACCGCCCTTCGGGCACGTGACGAGGACCCGGGTGCTGGCCGATCGGGGGTTGCTGGACCATCCGGTCGTGTGGGCGGCGGCCGGGACCCCGCACACGGTGTTCCCGCTCGACCCGAAGAGCCTGATCGCCCACGCGGGCGGCACGGTGGTGGACGTGCGCGAGCGGACCGCGTGACCCCGCTGGTCGCCTGCGCGGTGCTGCTGGCGGCCTTCACCCACGCCGGGTGGAACGCCCTGGCCCACTCCCTCAAGGACCAGTTGCTCTCCTTCACCCTGATCTCCGGCGGCGGTCTGCTGATCGGTGCGCTCGCCGCGCCCTTCGTGCCGTTCCCGGACGCGGGGGCGTGGCCGTACCTGGGCGTCTCGGCGGTGCTGCACCTCGTGTACATGCTGCTGCTGATGCGGTCGTTCACGCTGGGCGACTTCGGTCAGATGTATCCGATCGCCCGGGGTACGGCCCCGCTCGTGGTGACGCTCCTCGCGGCGGTGTTCGTCGGCGAGCGGCCCGGTGCCTGGGCCACGACGGGTGTGGCGGTGGCCTCGGCCGGGCTGGTCGGCCTCGCCCTGTGGGGCATCCGGGGCTCCGGCCGCCGCCCGGACTGGCCGGCCCTGCTGGCGGCGCTCGGGACGGGCCTCGCCATCGCCGGGTACACCACGGTGGACGGCGTCGGGGTGCGCGCCTCGGGCAGCTCACTGGGGTACGTCGCCTGGCTGATGATCGCGGAGGGGCTGGCCGTACCGGCATACGCCCTGTACGTCCGGCGCGGCGAACTGGGCGCCCAGCTCGCCCCGTTGGCGGTGCGCGGGCTGCTCGGGGCGGCCCTCTCGGTGGTGGCCTACGGGCTGGTGCTGTGGGCCCAGACCCGCGCGGCGCTCGCCCCGGTCGCGGCGCTGCGCGAGTCCTCGATCATCGTGGGCGCGGCGCTGGGCGCGCTGCTCTTCAAGGAGCGGTTCGGCGCACCGAGGATCGCGGCGGCGGGGCTGATGGTGGTCGGCATCGGGCTGATGCTGCACGCGGGTTGAGCGCCGCGCCGCGGCCCGCGCACTCGACCGCCGGCCGCCCGCTCGAAGGCCGTGCGCCCGCTCACATCCCCGCCACCGCCCGCTCGAAGGCCGTGCGCCCGGTCACTCCCCCGCCACCGCCCGCTTGAAGCCGGTGTGGACGGCGAGGAGTCCGCCGTCGACCCTCAGGGTGGTGCCGGTGATCCACGACGCGTCGCGGGAGGCGAGGAAGGCGACGGCGGCGGCGATGTCGTCGGGTTCGCCGATGCGGCCGAGCGGGTAGAGCGCGGCGGCCCGGTCGAGGTCGGCCTCGCGGCCCGCCCAGGCGTCGGTGCGCAGGGTGCCGGGGGCGATGAGGTTGACGCGCACCCCGCGGGGTCCGGCGTGGCCGGCGAGGGTACGGGTCAGGCTGGCCAGGCCCGCTTTCGCGGCGCTGTAGGCGTGGCCGCCGAAGTCCTGTTCGCCGTTGACCGAGCCGATGTTGACGATCGCGCCCCGGCCGGAGGCGGCGAGATGCGGGAGGGCGGCGCGGGAGCAGCGGAAGGCACCGCCGAGGCAGATGTCGAGATCGCGCTGCCAGGTCTCGTCGCTCTCGTCCTCGAAGAGTTCGGCGTCCGGACCGGCCGCGTAGGCGTTGTTCACCAGGACGTCGAGCCGGCCGAAGGCGGTGACCGCGTACGCCACCGCCGCCTCCACGGCCGCCCGGTCGCCGACGTCGCAGGCGAGGGAGTCGGCGGCCCCTCCCTCGTCCCGTATCCGGGCGGCGGTGGCGGCGGCCCGGTCGGGGTCCCGGTCGGTGACGAGGACCGACGCGCCCTCGGTGGCGAGCCGGCGGGCGGTGGCCGCGCCGACCCCCTGTCCCGCTCCGGTGATGAGGACGCCGTGGCCGTCGAAACGCGCGAGCGCGTGGGGTGTCATGGGGGCGACCGTACTGCGGGGGGCGGGGTGCGGTCACGGGGGATGCGCGCCGAAGTGCGCGCCCCGGACCGGCGGATGGCGGCGATCAACGCCCCGGTCGTCCTGCCGTGAAGTGCCGTGCGGGCCGGTCGGCCCGTCTCAGAGCGCCGAGCGCACCGCCCGGACCAGGGCCTGGGCGCGCGGGTCGGCGGTGACGCCCTTCTGGAGGCCGTTGGTGACGTAGCCGAGGGCGATGCCGGACTCCGGATCGGCGAAGCCGAGGGAGCCGCCGCGTCCGGGGTGGCCGAAGGAGCCGGGGCCGAGCAGCGGGGCGGCGGGGCCGTGGAGCATGTACCCCAGTCCGAAACGGGTGTTGACGACGAGGACCCGGTCCGGTCCGGCGGACTCCTCGGTGCGGGCCAGGGTGAGGGTGGCGGGGGCGAAGAGACGGTGGCCGTCGACGTCGCCGATCATCGCGGCGTAGCAGCGGGCGAGGGCGCGGGCGGTGGCGATGCCGTTGGAGGCGGGGAGTTCGGCGGTGCGGTAGGCGGGGTCGTTCTCGTCCGGGTTCGGGTCGATCGCGCCGAAGGCGCGGCGGGTGAGCGAGTGCGGGTCGGCGTACGCCTCGGTGACGGCGCGCTTGGGCCGCATCCGCAGGGCGCCGGGGTCGCCGGTGGCGGGCGGTTCGACGGGGCCGACGCGGCCGATGCGGTGGGCCTCGTCGGCGGGGAGCCCGAACCAGAAGTCGAGGCCGAGGGGGCGGCCGATCTCCTCGGCGATCCAGCGGCCGATGGTGCGGCCGGTGGCCCGGCGGACGAGTTCGCCGATGAGCCAGCTGTAGGTCTGGGCGTGGTAGCCGTGGTCGGTGCCGGGTTCCCACTGGGGCCGCTGGGCGGCGACGGCGGCCGGTCCGGTGTGGCCGTCGGCGGCCTCGGCGGGGGTGAGCGGGCGGTCCAGGGCGGGGACTGCGGCGCGGTGGGCGAGGAGGTCGCGCACGAGGACGCGTTCCTTGCCGTTCGCCTTGAACTCGGGCCAGTACGTGCCGACGGGGGCGTCGAGGTCGACCTGGCCGCGCTGGTGGAGCATGAGGGGGACGGCGGCGGCGATGCCCTTGCCCGCCGAGCGGACGATCTGGACGGTGTCGACCGCCCAGGGTTCGGTGCCGTCCACGTCTCTGGTCCCGGCCCAGAGGTCCACGACCTTGCGCCCGTCGCGGTAGACGGCGACGGCCGCGCCGCGCTCACCGCGCTGTTCGAAGTTCCTCACGAAGGCGTCCCGGACCGCTTCGAATCCGGGTGCCACCGTGCCCCGTACGTCCACGCCTGCTTCCGCGCTCCCGCTCATCCCCCCATCCTGCACGGCGGCGCAGGTCCGGTGGGGGGCGGGTCACCTGCTGTTTACCGTCACGGAACCGGGATCGAAGCCGAAGGGCAGCTCCAGCCGGTGGGCGCGCATGAGTTCCTCGTCGAGGAGGAGGTCCTGCGTACGGTCGTCGGCGGCGATGACGCCGTCGCTGAGGATGACCGAACGGGGGCAGAGCTCCAGGGCGTACGGGAGGTCGTGGGTGACCATCAGGACGGTGACGTCCAGGGAGCGGAGGATGTCGGCGAGTTCGCGGCGGGAGGCCGGGTCCAGGTTGGAGGACGGCTCGTCGAGGACGAGGATCTCCGGCTCCATGGCGAGGACGGTGGCGACGGCGACGCGGCGGCGCTGCCCGAAGGAGAGGTGGTGCGGCGGGCGGTCCGCGTACTCGGCCATGCCGACCCGGCCGAGGGCGGTGGCGACGCGGGCCTCCAGTTCGGCTCCGCGCAGCCCGGAGGCGGCGGGGCCGAAGGCGACGTCCTCGCGGACGGTCGGCATGAAGAGCTGGTCGTCGGGGTCCTGGAAGACGATGCCGACGCGGCGGCGGATCTCCGCGAGGTTCCGCTTGCCGACCGGGAGCCCGGCGACGCGGACGGTTCCGGCGCCCGCGTCGAGGATGCCGTTGAGGTGGAGGACGAGGGTGGTCTTCCCGGCGCCGTTGGGGCCGAGCAGCGCGACGCGCTCGCCCCGGGCGACGGTCAGGTCCACGCCGAAGAGCGCCTGGTGCCCGTCCGGGTAGGCGTAGGCGAGGCCGCTGACTTCGAGGGACGGCGGCACGGGGGCGGGGGCCGGGCCTGTGGCGATCGGGCTGTTCATGGGTTCATCCCAGCAGAGGTACGAGAAGGGGAGGTGCGGGGGCCCTCGGGGCGGCGGGGGCGCTTTCGTCCCGGGGTCACAGGGCCCAGCCGAGGAGGCACACCGCGAGGGCGGGCAGCGGGAGCGCCGCCGCGTACGCCCACTGGGCGCGGGAGGCCGTCACCTGGTCGATGACCGGCATGGTGCCCGCGTACCCCCGGCTGACCATCGCCAGGTGGACCCTCTCGCCGCGTTCGTAGGAGCGGATGAAGAGGGCGCCCGCCGACTTGGCGAGGACGCCCCACTGGCGTACGCCGCGCGCCTCGAAGCCCCGGGAGCGGCGGGCGACCGACATCCGGCGCATCTCGTCGGTGATGACGTCCCCGTACCGGATCATGAACGAGGCGATCTGGACGAGGAGCGGCGGCAGCCTGAGCTGCTGGAGACCCAGCAGCAGGGCGCGGAGTTCGGTGGTGGAGGCGAGGATCACCGAGGCGGCGACGCCGAGGGTGCCCTTGGCGAGAACGTTCCAGGCGCCCCAGAGACCGGCCACGCTGAGGTGGACACCGAGGAGTTCGGTCCGCTCCCCCGGTACGACGAACGGCATGAGCAGCGCGAACGCCACGAACGGGACCTCGACGACCAGCCGCTTCAGCAGGTACCCGGCGGGGATCCGGGCCACCGCCGCGACGGCGGCGAGCAGCACCGCGTAGAGCGCGAAGGCCCACACCGCCTCGCGCGGGGTGGAGACCACGACGAGGACGAAGCAGAAGACGGCGGCGAGCTTGCAGTGCGGGGGCAGCCGGTGGACGGGCGAGTGCCCGTGCCGGAAGAGCCGGTGCGCGTGGCCGGAGCCCATCGGGCGCCTCAGACCTTCTCGGTGAGCGGTGCGGCGGCGGGTCCGGCCGTCAGGTCCCGGCCGTCGTCGCGGCGGCGGCGGATCGCCCAGAACACCGTGCCGCCCACGACGACGGTGACGCCGACGCCGATGACCCCGGCGAGGCCGCCGGAGAGGCGGGCGTCGTCCACGTCCTTCACGCCGTAGTCGGCGAGCGGGGAGTCCGCGGAGGCGTGCTCCTTGGCGTTCCGGTCGATGCCCTTGTCGGCCGCGACCTTCTCCAGTCCGTCGGGGCTGGAGGAGGCGTAGTACGAGACGAAACCGGCCAGCACGAGGGCGGTGAGCAGCCCGGCGGCCAGCAGACCGCGGGCGGAGCGGGACGCGACGGCGACGGCGGGCTTCGGGGCCTTGGCGGGCTTCGCGGGTGCGGCCGGGGCGGCGTCGATCAGCCGGCCGTCCACCCGGAGCTTGAGCGGGTTGGTGAAGCCCTTGGCGCCGTGCACCAGGTCGGGGCGGACCGCGAGGACGGCGCCGACCGTGGCGGCGGTGATGACGGCCTCGCCGATGCCGATGAGGACGTGGACGCCGACCATCGCGGTGAAGACCTTGCCGATGGAGATGTCGGTGGTGCCGCCGATCCAGTAGATCAGCGTGAAGACGACGGCGGCGGCGGGTACGGAGACCAGCGCGGCGACGAAGGAGGCGACGGTGACGGTGGACCGGCGGCGCGGCAGGGCCCGCATCAGCAGGCGGAAGACCACGTACGCGACGACGGTGGTGGTCACGCCCATGTCCAGGACGTTGACGCCGAGGGCGGTGAGGCCGCCGTCCGCGAAGAGGATGCCCTGCATCAGCAGCACCACGGTGACGCAGAGGACCCCGGTGTAGGGCCCGACGAGTATCGCGGCCAGCGCCCCGCCGAGGAGATGCCCGCTGGTGCCGGCGGCGACCGGGAAGTTCAGCATCTGCACGGCGAAGATGAAGGCCGCCATCAGCCCGGCGAGCGGGGCGGTGCGCTCGTCCAGTTCACGGCGGGCGCCGCGCAGGCTGACCGCGACGGCTCCTGCGGCGGCGACTCCGGCGGCCACGGAGACGGGTGCGTTGATGAAACCGTCGGGTACATGCATGGGAAGGCTCCGCTTCTGCGGGGTCGGCGGGAACAGGGTGCGGGCAGGGGTCTGCGACCCGGCACGAACCGGAACCCGCCAATCATAGGGCGTTCTTGCGAACCATGCGCAAGAGCGCATGTCCTACATTTACGCACCGCGCACGCGCCGTGAAATATGGGACATTGGACTGCAAAGCGGTAATAACAGGAGGAGTCGGCCGATGTCCCCCGTGATCGAAGAACACACCCGGGCCCGTCTCATCACCGACGGTCCGCTCACGCGCCCGGTCCCGGTCGACCTGCGCTACGACGCCGAGGGCGACCCCGGCACCGTCCACCTCGTCTTCGACGGCGGCGCCGACTGGGCGCTCCGCCGCGACCTGCTGGAGGACGGCATGAACACGCCGGTCGAGAGCGGCGAGGTGCGCCTCTGGCCCGCCGGGCGGGCGCAGTTGATGCTGGAGCTGCACTCGACCGGCGGAGTCGAGGTCTTCCAGATCGAGAACGCCGCGCTCCAGCGCTTCCTGGGCCGCACGCACACCGAGACCGCCCCGCCCGCCGCCGCCGGGCGCTGAGCCCTTCGCGGGAAACCCGCCGCCCGCGCCCGCGTACGTACGACGAAAGCCCCCGTGCCGCTCGCACGGGGGCTTCCTGTCGCACCGGCACCCGTCCCCACAGATGTCGGCGCACCCGGCGCCGCGCCCCGCTCAGGCGCGGCACCGGAGTCCGGTGGAACCGGTCGGACCGGGCGGCCCGGCCGGCTCCCTGGGCGTCAGACCCGGCTCAGCTCGCGTTCGCCGCCGGCCGGACCCTCGCCGCCGCCCGCCTCGGCGGGGAGGTGCTCGGCCAGCCCCTCACCCTCGACGTCGACGTTCGGCAGGGCGCGGTCGAGCCAGCGCGGGAGCCACCAGGCGCGCTTGCCCAGCAGGGCGAGCACGGCGGGGACGATCGCCATACGGACCACGAAGGCGTCGAAGAAGACGGCGATGGCGAGACCGAAGCCGATCATCTTGATCATCGCCTCGGTGGAGCCGATGAAGCCGCCGAAGACCGCGATCATGATGACGGCCGCCGCCGTGACCACCCGGGCCCCGTGCTTGAAGCCGGTCTCGATCGCCTGGTGCGGGGTCTCGCCGTGGACGTACGCCTCCCGCATGCGGGTGACGAGGAAGACCTCGTAGTCCATGGCCAGGCCGAAGACCACACCGACCATGAAGATCGGCATCATCGACATGATCGGGCCGGTCTGCTCCACGCCCAGCAGGGAGGCGAGCCAGCCCCACTGGAAGACCGCGACGACCGCGCCGAGCGCCGCGACGACCGACAGCAGGAAGCCGAGGGCCGCCTTCAGCGGGACGAGGATCGAGCGGAAGACCACCATCAGCAGCAGGAACGCCAGGCCGACGACCAGCCCCAGGTAGGGCAGGAGCGCGTCGTTCATCTTCTGCGAGAAGTCGACGTTCATCGCGGTGGCGCCGGTGACCAGCACCTCGGCTCCGGTGTCGCTCTTGATGTGCGAGCCGGCGTCGCGGATCTGGTGCACCAGCTCCTCGGTACCGGCCGAGCTGGGCCGGTCCTTCGGGACGACCGTGATCGTCGCGGTGTCACCGGCCTTGTTGAAGACGGCCGGGGTCACCGCCTTGACGTGCCCGAGCGACTCGATCTCGTCGGAGACCTGGTTGACGGCGGTCTTGCCGTCCGCGCTGTGCTGGGTGTCGACGACGATCATCAGCGGCCCATTGAAGCCGGGGCCGAAACCGTCCGACAGCATGTCGTACGCCTGGCGCTGCGTGGTGCTCTTGGGCTGGGAGCCGTCGTCCGGCAGGCCCATCTCCAGCGAGGCGGCCGGCAGCGCGACGGCGCCGAGGCCGAGCACGCCGACGACCAGCACCCAGACCGGGCGGCGCAGCACGAACCTGGCCCAGCGGGTGCCCGCGTTCGGCTTCGCGTCGGGGCGTTCCGCCGCGGCGGCGGCCTTGCGCGCCTTGCGGCCCATGATCCGCCGGCCCGCGAAGCCCATCATGGCCGGGACCAGGGTGAGGGCGATGAGGACGGCGATGACGACCGTACCGGCGGCGGCGAAGCCCATCTTGGAGAGCATCGGGATGTTGACGACGGCGAGGCCCACCAGGGCGATGACGACGGTCAGTCCGGCGAACACGACGGCGGAGCCGGCCGTGCCGACCGCCCGCCCGGCGGCTTCCTCGGGTTTCCGGCCCTCGGCGAGTTCGGCGCGGTAGCGGGAGACGATGAAGAGCGCGTAGTCGATGCCGACCGCGAGGCCGATCATCATCGCCAGGGTGGAGGTGGTGGTGCCGAGGTCCAGCACGTTCGCGAGTGCGGTGATCGACGTGACGCCGATGCCGACGCCGATGAGCGCGGTCAGCAGCGGGAGTCCGGCGGCGACCAGCGAACCGAAGGTGATGACGAGCACCACGCCCGCGATGACGATGCCGATGACCTCGGTGGCACCGGTCTCCGGCATCGCTTCGAGCGCGTCACCGCCGATGGCCACGGTCATCCCGCTCGCCTCGGCGTGCTTGCCCGCCTTCTCCAGCGCGTTCTTCGTGCCGTCGGTCAGGTTGGCCGACGCCTCGTCGTAGGAGACCGAGATGTACGCGGTCGAGCCGTCCTTGCTGACGGCGTTCGCCGTGAACGGGTCGGTCACCGAGGCGACCTGGCCGGAGCCGGACTTCAGCTCAGTGGCGATCTTCTCGACGTCGGCCTTGTGGGCCGGGTCGGTCACCTTCTCCCCGTCCGGGGCCTGGAAGACGACCCGGGCTGTGGCGCCCTCGGCGTTGGAAGCGGGGAAGCGCTGCTCCAGCAGGTCGAAGGCCTTCTGCGCCTCGGTGCCGGGGATCGAGAAGGAACTGGAGGCGGCGGGCGTCGCGGTGGCGGCGCCGAATATGCCGAGCCCCAGCAGGACAACCCAGATCAGGGCGACGTAGCCCCGCTTGCGGAACGCGAAGCGTCCGACTTTGTAAAGGAATGTGGCCACGGAGGGAGACTCCCGGTCAGGTCGTGTGCGGGAAATTGGGCATGAGGAACCAGCCCGACGACGAGAGCGGCGTGTCAGGTGGAGCGGTGGGGAGCGGACCGCTTGGGGAGCGGCCGGGGACGTCAGACGCCGAGGGCTTGGAGGACCACGGAGTCGACATATTCGAGGAGGAAGGCCTGGTCGACGGGGCGGCCGTCGACCAGTTGCCGGGCGGCGAACGCGCCGATCAGCATGTGGGGTACGTATTTGAGCGCCGGGTTGTCCGGATTCAGCTCGCCCCGCTCCACACCCCTGCGCAACAGCAGGGCGAGACCGGAGAGCTCCGGTTCGACCAGCAGTTCCCGCAGGGCCTGGTGCAGATCGGGGTTGTCGTGGACGGCACGGCTCAGGCCCCGCATCAGCGCGGAGTCCTGTTCCATGCGACAGTCGTCGGTACGGGTCACGACGGCGAGGAAGTCTCCCCGCACCGAGCCCGTGTCGATGTCGGCCAGCCGCACCGGCTTGTTGTGGCGCATCGCTGTCACCACCAGCTCGGGCTTGCTCCCCCACTGGCGGTAGAGGGTCGCTTTGCTGGAGTGGGTGCGGGCGGCGACGGCGTCCATCGTCAGGGCGTCGTAGCCGACCTCGCGGAGCAGGTCGAGGACGGCCGCGAACAGCTCGCTCTCGCGCTCAGGCGTGAGCCTGGTGCGTGCCATGGCGCCGACCTCCCTCCGTACTCAGGTCCACGGCTCGCTCACAGGAACGAAACCGTTTCGTACAGCTGAGCCTACGCCCGGCTCCAAGCGAAACGAGACCGTTTCGCTTGTGGGTTGTGCCACATGTTCTCCGCGTCACAAGTTGCCCCCGGACCCGCCCACCGAAAGCATGGGTGGGGTGAGTGACGACGTCGCGTATCTCCGTTTCCCCCACCTCCACCAGGACTTGCTCTGCTTCGCGGCCGAGGACGACCTCTGGGTCGCCCCTCTCGCCGCGGCCGGGCACCGGCCGGGCCGCGCGTGGCGGCTGACCGCCGACCGCACCCGGGTCGGTCACCCGCGCTTCTCCCCCGACGGGAGCCGCATCGCCTACACGACCTGGCGGACCCTCGACCCCGAGATCCACCTCGCCCCGGTCGACGGCGGACCGGCCCGGCGCCTCACCTACTGGGGTTCGACCGACGCCCGGGTCTGCGGCTGGACCCCCGACACCGGCGAGGGCGCGCAGATCCTGGCCGTCTCCTCCCACCGGCAGCCGTTCTCGTACTTCTCCTGGGCCTACAGCGTGCCCACCGACGGCTCCCCCGGCGGTCGCCTGCCCTGGGGCCCGGTCTCCGACATCGCCGTCGCCGACATCGACGGCGAGCGCCGCACCCTGCTGCTCACCGGGACTCCGCCGCACGAACCGGCCGCCTGGAAGCGGTACCGGGGCGGCGCCACGGGGCGGCTCTGGCTGCACGGGCAGCGGCTGCTGCCGGACATCGGGGGCCATCTCGACGCACCCATGTTCGTCGGCCGCCGGATCGCGTTCCTCTCCGACCACGAGGGCGTCGGCAACCTCTACTCCTGCCTGATGGACGGCACCGACCTGCGCCGCCACACCGACCACGACGCCTTCTACGCCCGCCACGCCACCAGCGACGGCACCCGGGTCGTGTACCAGTGCGCCGGGGAGCTCTGGCTGGCCGAGGACCTGGAGGACCCGGCCGCCACCCCCCGGAAGCTGGAGGTGCGGCTCGGCGGCCCGCGCACCGGCCGCCGCACCTACCAGGTCCCGGCCGCCAGCCACGTCCGGTCGCTCTCGGTGGACGAGACGGGCCGGGCGAGCGCGGTCAACGTGCGCGGCTCGCTGTACTGGCTCACCCACCGCGACGGCCCCGCCCGCACCATCACCGACACCCCGGGGGTACGGGTCCGGCTGCCGGAGATGCTGGGCAGCGGCGGGCAGGTCGCGTACGTCACCGACGCGGACGGCGACGACGCGGTGGAGATCGCCGCCCTGCCCCGCGCCACCGGCGACCGCCCCACCCGGCGGCTCGCCTCCGGGCAGCTGGGCCGGGTGCTGGAGATGGTCTCCGACCCGGAGGGCGAGCGCCTCGCCATCGCCTCGGACGACGGACGGCTGCTGCTCCTGGACACCGAGGACCCGGCCGAGGCGGACGCCACGGCGGCGGCGGGCGCCTCGGGACCGGACGCCCCGGCGGCCGGTACCCCCGCCGGTACGGAGCCGCCGGGGTCGGGGCCGGGCGGGTCCACCCGGGCGGACGTGTTCCGGGCGCGGGCGGCCGGGGTGGTCGCGGGCGCCGAGCGGGCCGAGGCGGTCGAGGCGACGGCGGTGGCCGCACTCGCCGAGACCTCGGGGGCCGACGGGGCCGACGGGGCCGACGGGGCCGACGGGCCGGTCAAGACGCCGGAGGCCGCCGGCGAGGCACCCCCGCCCCCGCCGCCACCGCCCCCCGCCCAGGTCACCGAGCTCATCCGCTCGGTCAACGGCCCCGTCCGCGACCTGGCCTTCTCGCCGGACGGCGCCTGGCTCACCTGGTCCCACCCGGGCATCGGCCGTTCGCTGCGCCAGATCAAGCTGGCCCGGATCTCCGGACCGGGCGCGCCGGTGATCGTCGACGTCACCAACGGCCGTTTCGAGGACGAGAATCCGGTGTTCACTGAGGACGGCCGGTACCTCGCGTTCCTCTCCTGGCGGGGCTTCGACCCGGTGTACGACGTGCACACCGGCGACCTCTCGTTCCCGCTGGGCTGCCGCCCGTACCTGGTGCCGCTCTCCTCCGCCACCCCGTCGCCGTTCGCGCTCTCGCCGGACGGCCGCCCCGCGGCGGGCGGGCTCGACCCGCTGGACCTCCCCGAGACCGGTACGGGCGAGGGCACCGCGCCGGTCACCGTCGAGTTCGAGGGCCTGGAGAACCGGGTGGCGCCGTTCCCGGTCTCCGCGTCGAAGTACTCCGCGCTGCGCCCGGTCAGCGGAGGCGGGCTGGTCTGGCTGCGGTGGCCGATCTCCGGGGCGCTCGGCGAGACCTTCGCCAACCCGTCGGACATGTCGGGCCGACCGACGCTGGAACACTTCAACATCGCGAAGGCCCGCAAGACCGAACTCGTGGACCACCTCGACTGGTTCGCGGTGAGCGGCGACGCGACCCGGCTGGTCGTCATGGACGACGGGGAGCTGCGGGCCGTCCCGTCCAACGAGTCCGGCGACAGCGACTCCACCACCTATCTCGACCTGCGCCGCATCCTGCACGAGGTGGACCCGGCGGCCGAGTGGCGGCAGGCGTACGACGAGGCGGGGCGCATCATCCGCTCGTACTTCTGGGAGCCGGACATGTGCGGGATCGACTGGTCGGGGGTGCTCGACCAGTACCGCCCGCTCCTCGAACGCGTCTCCTCCCCCGACGAGTTCGCCGATCTGCTCCGCGAGGTCCTGGGCGAGCTGGGCACCTCGCACGCGTACGTCTCCCCCGCCCGGCGCAACGAGGGACCCCCGCACTACCAGCGGGCGATCGGGCTGCTCGGCGCCAACCTCGTCCGCCGGGACGGGGCTTGGACCATCCGGCGGGTCCTGCCCGGCGACTCCTCCGACTCCAAGGCCCGTTCCCCGCTCGCCGGTACGGGCATCCGGGAGGGCGCGGTCCTCACCCACGTGGACGGCCGCCCGGTCGACCCGGTCACCGGCCCGTACCCGCTGCTGACGGCGGCGGGCGGCACGACGGTCGAGCTGACCTTCCTCCCGCCGGGCGGACAGGGCCGGCCACGCCGCGTGGCGATCATGCCGCTGGTGGACGAACGCCCGCTGCGCTACCAGGACTGGGTGGCCAAACGCCGCGAGGTGGTACGGGAGCTGAGCGGCGGGAAGTGCGGCTACCTGCACATCCCGGACCTCGGCGGCTCCGGCTGGGCGCAGTTCAACCGCGATCTGCGCATGGAGGTGTCCCGGCCCGCGCTCATCGTGGACGTACGCGGCAACGCGGGCGGCCACATCAGCGAGCTGGTGGTGGAGAAGCTGACCCGCAAGATCCTCGGCTGGGACCTGACCCGCAACGCGCAGGCCGTCTCGTACGCCTCGAACGCGCCGCGCGGTCCCGTGGTGGCGCTCGCGGACGAGGCCACCTCCTCCGACGGCGACATGATCACCGCCGCGTTCCGGCTGCTGAAGCTGGGCCCGGTGGTCGGTCAGCGCACCTGGGGCGGGGTGGTCGGCATGACCGGGCGCCACCGGCTGGGCGACGGCACGGTGATCACGGTGCCGATGAACGCCGCCTGGTTCGACACGTACGGCTGGTCGGTCGAGAACCACGGGGTCGAGCCGGACGTCGAGGCGCTGCGCACCCCGCTCGACTGGGCGGAGGGCCGGCACGCGGTACTGGACGACGCGGTGCGGCTCGCGCTGGAGTTGCTGGAGGAGCGGCCCGCGGCGACCCCTCCGACGTACGACGCGGTACCGGACCTGCGCAGGCCGCCGCTGCCGCCGCGGTGACGGGGCCCGCGCGGTGACGGGGCCCCCGTCACCGCGCGCCCGTCACCGCGCGCACGGCAGGTGGGTGCGCACGCGGAAGAGGCGCATCCGGTCGTCCGGATGCGCCTCTTCGTACGCGTCGGCCGGGGCCGGCCGACACCTCAGGCCGTCAACGGTCAAAGCGCTCGCGGGCCTTGTCGGCCGCGTCGTCGGCGCGGTCCTTCAGGCCCTGCGTCCTGTCGCGGTCGCCGGCGTCCTCGGCCCGGTCGCGCGCGGCGTCCTTGCCCTGGTCGGCCTTCTGCTTGCCCTGGTCGGCGAGCTTCCGCGCCTTGTCCTTGAACTGGTCTGCGATATCCATGCCGTTCACTCCTGTGGGGTGCGTGGGGTCCGGGGATTCCGCCCCGTGAGGGGCGGCCTCGCTCAGCCTCGCACGCCTGGGCATACCACGCATTTCGATCAATGACGCAGCGTGCCGACTTCTGTTTCCGCCGGTCAGGGCCGGGGCGCGCGTACCTCCGTGTCCGCCGCCCCACCCGCTCCCAGCAGCCCCGTGGGGATGGCGTCGAGCCGCGAGGCGAACCGTTTCATCTCGCGCGCCCCGACCGTGCCGATGAGCGTGGGCAGGTAACCGCGCACCGACTGCATACCGCGCAGCCACCACTGGGCGTAGACGTGCGAGGAACGCCGCTCGATACCGGCCACGAGCCGGTCGACCGCCGGACCCAGCGGGTAGGTCCGGTTGGCGGGCCAGGGCAGCCGGCCCCGCAGCTCCCGCATGACCTCGTCCTGGTCGGCGCCGCGCACCATGTCGGTGTCGGTCCAGGAGAGGTAGCCGACGCCCACCCGCACGCCCCGGTAGCCGACCTCGGCCCGCAGGCTGTGCGCGAACGCCTCGACGCCCGACTTCGAGGCGCAGTACGCGCTCATCATCGGCGCCGGGGTCATCGCGGCGAGCGACGCTATCTGCAGGAAGTAGCCGCGGCTCTCCATCAGTACGGGCAGGAACGCCCGGCCGGTCACCGCGCCGCCGATCAGGTTGACCTCGATGACCCGGCGCCAGGCCACCGGGTCGGAGCCGACGAACGGCCCCCCGGTGGCGACCCCGGCGTTGGCGACGACCACGTCCACCTTGCCGAAGCGCGCCTTCACCTCCTGGGCCACCTGCTCCATCGCCTCGTGGTCGGTGACGTCCGCGTACCAGTGGGCGCTCTCGCCGTACAGCCGCTCCGAGACCCGCTTCAGCTCCTCCGGCTCCAGGCCGACCAGGGCGAGCGTGGCGCCGCGCGCCGACAGCTTGCGGGCGAGCAGTTCGCCCACGCCGCGGGCCGCGCCGGTGACGACGACGACCTGTCCTTCGAGGCTCCGTCCGGCGCTCATGCGACGTCCTCCTTCTCGTTCGTGGCGGTACCGGTGAGGTGTCCGGCGACAAGTTCGCGAATCTTCGCGGTGACGGCTTCCGGTGCTTCGAGCGGCGTCATGTGCCCCATGCCGGGCAGCTCGGTGAGGCCGAGGCACTCCGGCAGGGCCGCCGCGAGCGCGCGGGCGTGCACGGGCGGGGTCATCCGGTCCTCCAGGCCCACCAGCACCGCGGCCGGTACCCGCAACTCGGGCACGTTCGGGCCGAGATCGAGTTCCGAGAGCACGCGCCCCCAGGCGGCACGGGCCCGCCGGGGGCAGGCCTGCACGATGCGCGCACAGGTGTCCACCCGCTCGGGCGGCGAACCGGGGCCCATCGTGGCGTACTTGAGGAGGCTCCGGGTGACGGGCGTGACCGGCCCGAGCGGCAGGGCCGCCAGCAGGAGGGCCCGGGTCCCGCCGGTGCGCGCGACCCCTGGCAGCGGGAACACCCGGGCCTCCTCCGCCAGCCGCCCGCTGCCGGTGCTGCACAGCAGGACGGCGGCGGCGTGCTCCCGGAACCGGGGACGGCGGGCGGCGGCCATCAGGGTCATTCCGCCCATGGAGTGGCCCGCGAGCACCGCCTTGCGGCCGGGCGCCAGGGTGGCGGCGAGCACCGCTTCCAGGTCGTCGGCGAGGGCGTCCGTGCTGTGGCCGCCGGGGCCGACGTCGGGGCTGCCGCCGTGCCCGCGCTGGTCGTAGGCGATGACCCGGTGGTCGGCGGCGAGGCCGGCGATCTGGGCGGCCCAGAACCGGGTGCTGCACGTCCAGCCGTGCGCGAGGACGACGGCGGGCGCCTCCTCGGGGCCGTACAGCTCGACGTGGACGCGGGAGCCGTCGGCGGAGACGGCGAAGAGCGTCCGCTCGGGTACGGGGACGAGGTCCCCGGAACGCTGTCGTGAGCGTCGTGCGCTCATCGGGCCGCCTCCTTGGTCACGGGCCGGTCCGGACCGGCGGGCTTCGTGTTCTGCGCTGCCTGCTGTGCTGTCTTCGGTGCGTTCGGCCCCCGGGAGGGCTTCTGGGACCCGCCGGACCTCTGGGCGACCACCGTAGGCGGCCGTACGGTCGCGGGGGCGCGGATCACGTCGTACTCCGCCAGATCGACTGACCTGGTGGCGCGGCGGAAGTCCGCCGTGGTACCGGGCCAGACGGTGGTGTTGCGGCCGTTCTCGTCCAGGTACCAGCTGGTGCAGCCGCCCGTGTTCCACACGGTGCGCTCCATCCGCCGCTGCACGCGGTCGTTCCACCCGTCGACCGCGGCGGGGCGCGCGGCGAGCGCGGTTCCGGCGCCGAGCACCTTCAGCTGCCGCAGGTAGTCGGCCATGTAGTTCAGCTGCGACTCGATCATCAGGATCATCGAGGAGTTACCGAGCCCGGTGTTCGGGCCGATGATGGTCATCCAGTTGGGGAACCCGGCGACGGTGGCGCCGCGCAGCGAACGCATGCCGGTCTTCCAGCTCTCGGCGAGGGTGATGCCCTCCTCCCCGACGACCCGTTCGGCGATCGGCATGTCGGTGACGTGGAAGCCGGTGCCGAAGATGATCGCGTCGGCCTCGGTCTCCGTACCGTCCGAGGCGACGAGCGTCGACCCGCGCACCTCGGCGAGGCCGGAGGCCACCACGTCGACGTTGGGGCGGGCGAGCGCCGGGTAGTAGGTGCTGGAGAGCAGGATGCGCTTGCAGCCGATGCGGTACGACGGGGTGAGCTTGGCGCGCAGCGCCGGGTCCTTGATGGCCCGCGCCATGCCCGCCTTCGCCAGGGACTCGATCAGGCCGAGTCCGTCCGGGTGTTTCGTGAAGGCGCTGACCTGCAACTCCCTTATCCCCCACAGCAGTCCGCGCCGCGCGGTGCCGGTGGCGGGGATGGTGCGGTGCAGCCACCGCTCGGCTTTTCCGATGGCCCGGTCGACACGCGGCATCACCCAGGGAGGTGTCCGCTGGAAGAGCGTCAGGCGTCCCACTTTCGGCTGGATGGCGGGGACTATCTGGATGGCGGAGGCGCCGGTGCCGATCATCGCGACGCGCTTGCCGCTCAGGTCGTAGTCGTGGTTCCAGCGGGCGGAGTGGAAGACCTCGCCCGGGAAGGTGCCGAGCCCGGGGACGTCCGGCACCTTCGGGTCGGAGAGCGGCCCGGTCGCGGAGACGACGACGTCCGCGACGATCGTCCTCCCGTTGGCCGACTCGATCACCCAGTTGAGCGCCTCGGTGTCCCAACGCATCACCGTGACCTCGTGGTTGAGCCTGAGGTGCGGCCTGATGCCGAAGGTGTCGGCCACCCGCTCCAGGTAGGCGCGTATGTGCTCCTGGCCGGAGAAGGTGCGCGGCCACTCGGAGTTGGGGGCGAAGGAGAAGGAGTACAGGTGCGAGGGCACGTCGCAGGCGCACCCGGGGTAGGTGTTGTCGCGCCAGGTGCCCCCCACGGAGCCGGCCCGCTCCAGGACGACGAAATCGGTGATGCCTTCGCGGCGCAGCCGGACCGCGGCCCCGAGGCCCCCGAATCCGGATCCGATCACCGCCACCCGTACGTGCTCGTGCTGGGCCATGCTGCCGCCTCCCGCGGTACGTCACACGACGCTGCCAGCAATCACTGGCACCTTTCGGAGAGTAGAGCAGGCCCGTACTGATGGGTAGAGGGCAGAGCAAGGAAGTTACCGGCGGTACAACAAGGCGCCGGGGCGCGCGCCCGCGCCCGGGGCGCCACCGGAGGGCACCGGGAGCCCCGTTCACCATCCGGTGCGAAGTCGTAAGGTTCGCTCTGTGGCCGAAGGACATGAGCAACGCGAATACCGCATGGAGGAACTGGCCGAGGAGGCCGGCATCACCGTGCGGACCCTGCGCTTCTACCGCGAGCGCGGTCTCATCCCGCCGCCCCGTCGCGAGGGGCGCATCACCTGGTACGACAGCCACCACCTGGCACGACTGCGCACCATCACCGGCCTGTTGGAGCGCGGCCACACCCTCAACGGCATCGCCGACCTCGCCGCCACCTTCGAGAGCGGTCGCGACGTCGCCGAGGTGCTGGGCCTGGGCGAGCCCACCGAGGAGACCCCGGTCCGGCTGACACCGGAGCAGCTCGCCGACTACTTCGAGGGCGAGGTCACCCCGGAGAACCTGGCCACCGCCCTCGATCTCGGCTATCTCGCCACCGACGGGGACGAGATCGTCCACATCAGCCGTCGCCTGTTGGAGGTATCGGCCGAACTGGTGCGCGAGGGAGTTCCGTTGGCCACCGTGCTCTCCACCGGCCGCCGCATCCGCGAGCACGCCGAAGCGCTCGCCGAGATCTTCGTCCGCGTCATCCAGGTGCACGCGGCGGACAGCCCCATCGACAAACTCCGCCCGCTGGCCCGCGCGGTCGTGGACGCGGAGCTCTCGATGGCCCTGGACCGGCGGCTGCGCGAGACCGAGGAGACCGAGGAGGACGAGCGGGCCGGCGGCCACCGGCAGGGCCGCTGAACCAGCCCGCTGCACGCCGGAGTTGACCGGCGACCGCTCGACCCGGCGCGGGCGGGGACGTCACCCCGCACGGTCGGCCCCGCGCGCAGCGGCTCAGCGGCTCAGTGCTCGTACACCACCGTCACCGGCGCGTGGTCGCTCCACCGCTCCGGGTGGCTCGCCGCGCGCTCGACCCAGGCCTTGACCGCACGGGCCGCGAGGCCGGGCGTCGCCACCTGGTAGTCGATCCGCCAGCCCGCGTCGTTGTCGAAGGCGCGGCCCCGGTAGGACCACCAGGAGTACGGACCCTCCTGGCCCGGGTGGAGGGCGCGCACCACGTCCACGTACGCGGCCTCGTCGAAGACCCGGGTCAGCCACTCCCGCTCCTCCGGGAGGAAGCCGGAGTTCTTCCGGTTCGACTTCCAGTTCTTGAGGTCGGCCTCCTGGTGGGCGATGTTCCAGTCGCCGCAGACGACGACCTCGCGCCCCTCGGCGGCGGCCCGCTCCTTGAGCCCGGCCAGGTAGGGGAGGAAGGCCGCCATGAAGCGCTCCTTCTCCGCCTGCCGCTCGGTGCCGACCTCGCCGGAGGGCAGGTAGAGGCTCGCGACGGTGACGCCCGGGAGGTCGATCTCGGCGTACCGGCCGCTCAGGTCGAACTCCTCCGCGCCCTCGATCCCGAACCCGCCGAAGCCGATCTGTACACGCTCCGGCGCACGCCGTGAGTAGAGGGAGACGCCCGCACGCCCCTTGGCGGCGGCCGGCGCGTGCACCACGTGCCAGCCCTCGGGCTCCCGCACCTCCTCGGGAAGCTGGGCCGCCTCGGCACGCACTTCCTGGAGGCACACGACATCGGCCCCGGTCTCCGCGAGCCAGGGGACGAAGCCCTTCTTCGCGGCGGCGCGGAGCCCGTTCACATTGGCAGTGGTGACGGTAAGCACCCCAAAACAGTACCCAAACCCAAGCTCGTACATATGTACGCTTACGTGCGTGAATATTCAGCGCCGGTCGTACGACCACCCCGACGCCGTCAAGCTCAACGACGAGGTCCAGCTCGAGTACATCGAGCGCTACCAGGACGGCGGCGACCAGACCCACCTCGACCCCACCATGTTCGAGCCCCCCAACGGCCTGTACCTGCTCGCCTACGACGAGCGGGAGCGCCCGGTGGCGACCGGCGGCTGGCGCGCCATGGAGCGGAACGAGGAGGGCTACTCCGACGGCGACGCCGAGCTCAAGCGGATGTTCGTCATACGCGAGGGACGTGGCCAAGGTCTCGCCCGCCGCATCCTCGGCCTGCTGGAGGAGGACGCCCGCGCCGCCGGCCGCACGCGGATGGTCCTGGAGACCGGCGACAAGCAGCCCGAGGCCATCGCGCTGTACACGTCGAGCGGCTACACGGTCTGCGAGAAGTTCGGCCACTACCGGACGTACGAGAACAGCATCTGCATGGCCAAGCCGCTCCAGGAGTCCTGAACCACCGCGCCCGCCCCGCGCTTCGGCCGCGGGGCGGGGCGGCGGGACACCGTCAGGGCGGGCTACCGTCCGGGCGGGTCACCGTCCGGGCGGGCGACCGTCAGGGCGGGCGACCGTCAGGGCGGGCGACCGGGTCCGGCGCTGCGGGCCCCCGTCGAAGGGGCCGTGGACACCGCGACCCGGTCCGGCGCCGCGGACCTCAGCCCAGGGGGGCCGTGGACACCTCGGCGGCGAATATCCTCGCGCCGTTCTGCTCGACCGTGACCAGCGTCACGCGGGAGCCCTCCGGCCCGGCCGGGGCGCCCGCGCGCCCGGCGACGACGACGCAGGGGGTGTCGAACTCCGCGTACCGCTTGAAGACCGTCCTCATCCCGAGCACCGCGGACCGCGGCGGCGAGGCCGCGAGCGCCGCCTGCCGTGCGGCCTCCAGCAGCAGCATGCCGGGCACGTGGTCCACGGGGTGGTCGAAGAGGATCGGGTGGTTCAGGTCGGAGCGAAGGTACCAGCGGTCGGGTGCCGGGGACGGGGACAGCACCACGTCGGCGGCGCGCTCGCGGCCGACGAGCGCGGGCGGCACCGGGCGCCCCGGCGCCAGCGCGCGGGCGTGGGCCTCCTCGACGGTGTAGGCCCCCCGCAGCCGCTCGTAGATCACCGGCGACTGGTTGGAGAAGCGGGTCCGCACCCGCGCCGCCGGGACTCCCCCGAGCGACGCCTGCACGGACATCGTCATCCCCGCGATGCGCGTGCCCCGCCGCACGATGTCGGTGCACAGGACGTCGAGTTCGACGTCCTCGGACACACCTCCGGAGGCGAGCACCGCGGGCTCGAAGACGAACAGGAGGTCCGACCACGCCTGACGGAAGCCCGGGGGCACGCCGTACGCGGCGTGGCAGAGCATCGGTATCGCCTGCCGCACGCACTCGATCAGCAGGAGAGGGTCCCGGGTGCCCCGGGGGCCGGTGTAGAACCGGTGCCCGGCCGGCCACCGGGCGTCGATCGCGAACCGGTCCGCCCCGTTCGGCCGCCAGCCGACGAGAAGTTGCTCCCCCGGGTCGGCCTTGTGCACTTCGGCTGCGGAGACCGATCGGGTCCACTCGTCCTGCCGGTGCTCGTCGGGCGTTCTGCTCAGGGTGGTGCCGAGCATGGTGTGTCCCCCTGTGATGTCGTGATGTCAGATGTGCGTCTGATCCAACGAAGCGAGAAACGTGCGGGCCCCTCGGCTACAAACATAAGGAGTATTCGCTTTTCGCGGAGTCAAGATCGCGTAAAACATAGCGAGCGTTCTGCTCGTGCGCCAGAGGACATCCGTGTCAGGACTGCTCCGTAGCCTCTATGATCGGGCCGGGAGGGGGGAGTGAGCACAGTCGGCGAACCAACTACATAAGATTCGTTCCGTTTTTCTGGAAGGTGATGGTCTGTGTCTGGCCCCAAACAAGAGCGAGCGGTGCACACACGGGAGGAGCTTCTCCGTGCTGCCGCCGAGGCTTTCGACGAGTTCGGCTACGCCGGGGCGAGCATCAACCTCATCCTGAAGCGGGCGGGTCTGACGACGGGCGCCCTCTACTTCCACTTCGACTCCAAGGAGCACCTGGCGCGTGCGGTGATGAACGCACAGCCCCAGACCATCGTCCCGAAGCTCAACTCGGCGGGCATGCAGCGCCTGGTGGACATCACGCTGTCCTGGTCCCACCAGCTGCAGGTCGACCCGTTGCTGCGCGCGGGCGTCCGCCTGACGGGCGAGCAGTCCACCTTCGGTACGGCCGACGCGACCCCGTACCAGGCGTGGGCGGGGATCATGGCCGAGTGTCTGCGCCAGGCGGAGGCCAACGGCGAACTCCAGGCCGGGGTTTCCCCGGAAGAACTGGGCGAGTTCGTCACCGCGGCGTGTACGGGCATGCAGATGTTCTCCGCGGTGGTCAGCGGCCGGAAGGACCTGAGCGACCGCACCATGAAGATGTGGCGCCTCCTGCTGCCCGGAGTCGCGGTCCCCTCGATCGTCTCCCGAACCGATGTGAGCCACGAGCGCCTGCGCGCCCTCGTCGCCTGAATCCGAGCAGCGTGCCGCACACCGGCGTCCGGCACGCCCTCGGCCCGGAAATCCAGTATCCAGGAGCAGCGATGTCCCACGACCTGGGCCGACTTCGGCTGGCCGCCCTCAACATCGACGGTGTGCTGCTGAACGACACGTTCAGCCCGGTGATCCATGGTTTCGTCGTCGGTCGCGGCGGCGTCTACTCCGCCGCGACCGAACGGGAGATCTTCTCCCAGCCCCAGCACGTGGCAGGGGAGAGAATGGCCGCCGCGGTGGCGCAGGAGCTGACCGGCGAAGAGGCGCTGGCGGCCTACTTCGAGGAACGCGACGCCTACCTCGTCGACCATCCCGTCGTCGTCGACGAGGGAGCGATCGCCCTGGTGCGGCGGCTGCGCGCACAAGGGCTGCGGACGGTCTGCTACGGGGGCCTGTCCGCCGCGCACTTCGACCGGTTCCTCGGCACCTGGGCCGGCCTGTTCGACGGCCCGGGGTACGTGTGCACCAACAGCGTGCGGCCCGGCATCCGGGAGATCACCGAGGCCTTCGGACTGGACCACGGCGAGGTGCTGTTCGTCGACGACGTCGCCCGGGTGGCCGAGGCCGCCCGGGAGCTGGACGTCCCCTTCATCGGCCGCCCCTCCGCGTACGAGCACAGCTACCAGCGGCAGTTGATGCACGAGGCCGGGGTGCGCCACCTCGTGTCGTCCCTGGACGAGATCGACGAGCACCTGGTGCGGACCCTGGACTCCGAGGCCGCTCGGGGCACCGTGTGGACGGGCGCCCGGGACGCGTCCTCCGGACCGGTCCCGGCCCGGACGGCCTGAGCAGCACGCACCACAGGCTCGCCGCCCTGCCCGACGGGCGCTCCCGCCGCGTCGGGCAGGGCGCCTCGGCGACTCCCGGGCGGCGCAGCCCTGCCCGTGCCCTCCGGCCGCACGGCAACTCCCATCCGGCCGGTACAGACTCACAGCGGAGAGAGAACATGAGCGACCAGCACCTGCTGTCCGGCCGGGTGGCCATGATCACCGGCGCGTCCAGCGGCATCGGCGAAGCCGCGGCCCTCGCCTTCGCCGACGCGGGGGCCGCGGTGGTCCTGCTCGCGCGGCGCGGCGACCGGCTGCGCGCGCTCGCCGACCGGATAACCGGCGCCGGCGGGCGGGCCCTGGCGGTCGAGGGCGACGTCACGGACCCGGCGAGCGTTCGGAAGGCGGTGGAACGGACCGTCGAGACCTACGGCCGCCTCGACTGCGCGTTCAACAACGCCGGGTACGCCACTGCCGGAACCCGGCTGCACGAGATCGAGGACGACGTCTTCGACCGCACCATGGACGTCAACGTGCGCGGCGTGTGGAACTGCCTGCGGCACCAGATCCCGGTCATGCTGGCGCAGGAATCGGGCGGTGCGATCGTCAACACCGCGAGCGTCGCCGCCACCCGGGCCACGGGCGCCAGCGCCGCCTACGTGACGGCCAAGCACGCCGTGCTGGGTATGACCCGCGCCGCCGCGGCCGACTACGGGACCGCGGGCATCCGGGTCAACGCCTTGGTCGTCGGGGCCACCCGGACCGAGATGATGGACGAAGTCATCGCGCAGGACGCCGGGTTGGAGGAGCGGTTCGCCTCTCACGCGCTGCAGAAGCGGATGGCCTCGCCCGCGGAGGTGGCCGCGGCGGCTCTCTGGCTCTGCTCCGACGGCGCGTCCTTCGTGACCGGCGCCGCGATGCCGGTCGACGGAGGCGCCACGGCCGCCTGACGACCCGCCCGCTCCCCGGCGCCTCCCCGCGGTGCCGTCTCCCCGCGTTCCCGCCTTCCCGCCTTCCCGCCGCCCCGTCTCCCCGCCTCCCCGCCTCCCCGACTTCCGCCGCTGTGCGACGACTTGGGTCAGTCGGCGGGGACAGCGGGGCGCGTCGCTGGTGAGCTGGCCGGTACCGACGCCGGAGCGGCGCGGTGCGGGGCTACGGGAGGAGTGGAGTGGAGATGCGGGAAACGGGAGACGGGACACGGGGTGGCGGCGGAGGAGGCTTGGCCCGGGCGGCCGGGGACCGGGGCACCCGGGCCCTCGCCGTCCTGGGGCTCAGCGCCTTCGTGGTCGGCACCGCGGAGTTCGCCGTGGTCGGCGTGCTCGACAAGATGGCCAAGAGCCTCCAGGTGGGCTCCGCCACGGCGGGACTGCTGGTCACCGCGTACGCGCTCGGCGTCTGCCTGGGCGGCCCCCTGCTGACCGCGGCGACGCTCCGCCTGCCGCGTCGGCTGCTGCTCTGCGCGGCGCTCGGCGCCTACGCGGCGGCCAACGCCCTGACCTCCGTGCTGACCGGCTTCACCGCCGTGTTCCTCGTCCGGGCGTTCGGCGGAGCCGTCCACGGCCTGTTCGTCGGAGTCGCCTGCGCGACGGCCGCGAGCCTCGTCCCCGCGGAGCGCAAGGGCCGTGCGGTGGCCGTGGTGTTCGGCGGGATCGCGGTCGCCAACCTGCTCGGGGTCCCCCTGACGACGTACGTCGGTCACGTCCTGCCGTGGCAGCACGCGTTCCTCGCCATCGCCGTACTCGCCTGCGCGGCGCTGCTGCTGGTCCGTGCCGTGGTGCCGCCGGCCGGGGCGGACGACGGCCCCCGGTCGTCGCCGGCCAAGCAGTTCCGGCACATCGCCAGGGCCCCGGTCCTGGCCCTGCTGGCGACGGCCGTGCTGGTCTTCTGCGGCATGTTCACGGCCTTCACGCAGCTGAGCGGATACCTGCAGGAAGTGGTGGGCGTCCAGGGCGGTGCCGTCAGCGTGTACCTGCTCGTCTTCGGGGCCGCCGGGTCCGTGGGGACGGCCGTCGGGGGGTACTTCGCCGACCGCGCGGCCGGTCCCACCGTCGTCGTGGCGACGGCGGTGCTGGCCGCCGCGCTCACCGTGCTGCACCAGCTCGGCCCCCGGCCGGTCGGCGCCGGGATCTGCGTGGCGCTGTGGGGTCTCGCCGGGTTCGGGCTCGCACCCGCCCTCCAGCTCCGGACGATCCGCCGGGCCGGTCCGGGAGGCGACCTCGCGGCGACGCTGGGGGCGTCGGCGGGCAACGCCGGGATCGCGGCGGGGGCCGCGGTCGCGGGCGGGGTCACCGCCACCCACGGGTTCTCGGCCCTGCCGCTCGCGGCGGCGGCCATCTGCGTGCTCACGCTGCCGCTGACCTGGCTCTCCCGCCACGACGCCAAACCCCTGGCGCCCGAACGGCCGGAGGCCGTGGACCTCGCGGCCGGGCACCCGGCGACCGGACGCCCGGTGCCGCGGCACCCCGCGCCGGAGAGCCCGTCCTCCGGGTTCCCGGCGCCGACGGCTCCCCGGTAACGCGCCGCGGGCCGACGCCCCGTGCGCCGACGCGCCGATGCCCTGCCCACCGTCGTACCGGACGGTGGGCAGGGCATCGGCGCACGCGGGGTCCCCCACGGCTGGACACCGGGGGGCTCCGTCAGCGGAAGTCCTCCTCCCGGTACTCCAGCCCGTCGCCGCGCTCCGCCGCGTCGCGCAGTTCCGTCCGCCGGATCTTCCCCGAGAGGGTCTTGGGCAGTGCGGCGAACTCGATGCGCCGTACCCGCTTGTACGGGGGAAGGGTCTCGCGCGAGTGGGCGAAGAGGTGCTTGGCCGTGTCGGCGGTGGGCTCCCAGCCCTCGGCCAGGACGACGTACGCCTTCGGCACGCTCAGCCGTAGCGCGTCCGGCGCGGGCACGACGCCGGCCTCCGCCACGGCCTCGTGCGACAGCAGCGCGTTCTCCAGCTCGAACGGGGAGATCTTGTAATCGGAGGACTTGAACACGTCGTCGGAGCGTCCGATGTAGGTGAGGCGCCCGTCGGGGCTCCGCTCGGCGAGGTCGCCGGTGCGGTAGTGGCCGTCGGCCATGATCTCGGCGGTGCGCCCGGCATCGCCCGCGTACCCGGCCATCAGGCCCACGGGCGCGCCGTCGAGCCGCACGGCTATCTCGCCCGAGTCGGCGGGCAGGCCCGTCTCCGGGTCCAGCAGGGAGACGGCGAACCCGGGGCTGGGCCGGCCCATCGAGCCGGGAACGAGAGGAACGCCGGGGGTGTTGGCCACCAGCACCGTCGTCTCCGTCTGGCCGAAACCGTCGCGCACCGTCACGCCCCACGAACGCCGTACGGCGTCGACGACCTCGGGGTTGAGCGGTTCACCGGCCGCCACGGCCTCGCGCGGCGGTGTGCGCAGCTGCCCCAGGTCGGCCTGGATGAGCATCCGCCACACGGTGGGCGGTGCGCAGAAGGTGGTGACGCCCGCGCGGTCCATCTCGGTCATCAGACGGCCCGCGTCGAAGCGCGTGTAGTTCTGCACGAAGACCGTGGCCTCGGCGTTCCAGGGCGCGAAGAGGCTCGACCAGGCGTGTTTGGCCCAGCCGGGCGAGGAGATGTTGAGGTGGACGTCGCCGGGGCGCAGCCCGATCCAGTACATCGTGGTCAGGTGGCCGACGGGGTAGGAGACGTGGGTGTGCCGGACGAGCTTCGGCTTGGAGGTCGTGCCGGAGGTGAAGTAGTGGAGCAGCGGGTCGTCGGCCCGCGTCGGTCCGTCCGGCAGGTAGTCGGCCGGTGCCTCGGACGACTCCCGGTAGTCCAGCCAGCCGTCCGGGACCGCCTCGCCGTCGCCGGCCACCGCGAACAGGTTGCGGTCCCCCGCCGGCCCGGCGAACGTGGCGTGGTCCTCCGCCCGCGCGAGGACGTGGCGGACCTCGGCACGCTCCAGCCGGTCGGCGAGCTCCACCCCGTTGAGCAGGGTGGTGGTGGGGACGAGTACCGCGCGCAGCTTCATCAGGGCCAGCGCAGACTCCCAGAGCTCCTTCTGGTTGCCGAGCATGACCAGCACCCGGTCGCCCGCCCGTACGCCGTGCATGCGCAGCCAGTTGGCGACCTGGTCCGAGCGCCGGGACAGCTCCGCGAAGGAGTGGCTGTGGTGGGTGCCGTCCTCCTCCGCGATGCGCAGCGCCGGGCGGTCGTTGTCCCGGGCGATGACGTCGAACCAGTCGAGGGCCCAGTTGAAGTGCTCCGGACGGGGCCAGCGGAAGCCCGCGTACGCGGTGTCGTAGTCCTCTCGGTGCGCGAGCAGAAAGTCCCGGGCGGCCCGGAACTCGGCAGAGTGGTGCGTGATCATGCGGGGTTCCTCCTGGAGTGCGGGCGGGCCGTGGCCGGGTCCGCCCGGGACGGGATCAGCCGGCGTCCGTGACCGGGACGAGGGCGACGACCGGGATGGTCCGGTCCGTCTTGTCGCGGAAGGTGGCGAAGTTCGGGTCCTGCGCGGTCTGCAGCTCCCACAGCTCCTCGTGATCCGCCTCCGGCACGGCGACGGGCTTCACCGGGAACCGCTGGGTCCCCACCTCCACCACGCCGTGGCCGGCCGCGACGAGATTCAGGTACCAGCCGGGCGGCACGGGGGAGCCCCCGTTGGCGGCGAACACGATGTGCAGGCCGTCGCGCTCCAGGTGGACGAGCGGTGTGGTGCGCACCAGGCCGCTGCGCCGGCCGGACGTGGTGAGCAGCAGCAACGGAATGTCGCCGAACCCCCCGACCTTTCCGGAGTTCTCGCGGAATTCCTGGATGACGCTTCGGTTGAAGGAATTGCTGTTGACCGTCTCGTCGACGGTGCCCGTGTTCTCCGCCATCAGTGCCACGCCCCTTCGGGGTGAAAGAGGCGGGTTTCCGTGGTGCTTTCGAACGGCATTCCCGTCGGCATGTTGATGAGTTCCATGTTGAGGCCCCACGGGGTCGTGAAGTAGACCCAGCGGTCGCCGGCGATCGGCCCGTCCACGATGGTCTCCGGCTCTCCCAGGATGGTGACGCCGGGCTGCTCGCGCAGGTACGCGGTGGCCACGTCGACGTCGTCGACGTACAGGGCGAAGTGGTGCCCGCCCCAGTCGCTGTTGCGCGGCTGGGTGCGGTCCTGGTCGGGCGAGGTGTAGGCGAAGAGTTCGAGGTTGGTCGTCGGGCCCAGGCGCAACATGGCGATCTGCGCGGAGGCATCGCGGTGCACGCCCAGCTTCTCGGTCATCCAGGTGCCTTCGGTGTCCTCCACCGGGCCGAGCCGGTAGGCCAGTTCGGCCCCGATCACCTCGGTGAAGAAGTCCACCGCCTGGTCGAGGTCGGGCACGGTGTAGGCGAGATGGTGCACGGCGCGTGCTCCGGGGATCTTGTTCAACGGGACTCCGTCCTCATGGGCCGGGCCGTCGGCCGGCCCGGCCTGGTGTCGCCCGTGCGTGAGCCCGGGCCAGCACGAGAGTGCGTCCCCGAATCCCCCCGGACAAGGCCGAGTTCCGGAAGTCTCCGGACCTGCCGAAGTGGATTCGGGGAGGTGGCGCCGGCGCGCGGACCCCTGCTGGGATGTCGTTCGGCGCGGAGCAATCGATCGGACAGAGCCGCCCCTCCATCAGCCCTTCGCTTGTGTTTCACGGGCTGGAATTCCATTCATCGAAACCGGACACCAGGAAACGACGAAGATGTTGAATGAAATGAAGCGTCGACAGTTCGTCGGCGCGGGGTCGGGAGTCGCTCTCGCCGCCGCCGTCGCCACGGTGGCGGCGGCTCCGGCGGCGCGGGCCGCCCAGGCGGACGCGGCGGCTGCGGCCGGCACGACCGGTGTCACCGTCGCACCGTCCGATTCCCGCTACCCCGACCTCTCCTCCGGCATGAACCAGCGCTGGCAGGCCCGCCCGGACAAGATCGTGCTCCCGAGGACGACGGCGGACGTGGTGACCGCGGTCCGCGACTCCGTCGCCGCGGGCAAGCAGCTGTCGGTCTGCAGCGGCGGGCACTGCTTCGAGGACTTCGTCTTCAACGCCGACGTGAAGATCAACATCAACTTGGCGCTGATGAACGACGTCACCTTCGACAAGGCCATGAACGCCTTCGCCGTCGGCGGCGGGGCCACACTGCTCGACGTCTACGAAGCGCTGTACGACGGCTGGGGCGTGACCATACCCGGCGGCATCTGCCACAGCGTGGGCGTCGGCGGGCACATCACCGGCGGCGGCTTCGGCAACCTGTCGCGGCAGTACGGCCTGACCGTCGACCACCTGCACGCCGTCGAGGTCGTCGTGGTGGCCGCGGACGGCTCGGTCCGCAGCGTGGTCGCCGCGCGGGACTCCTCGGACTCCGCGCTGCGCGACCTGTTCTGGGCCCACACGGGTGGCGGCGGCGGCAGCTTCGGCATCGTGACCAGGTTCTGGTTCCGTACGCCCGGTGCCACCGGCACCCCGGAAAACCTGCTGCCGAAGGCGCCGTCGCAGGTGTACGCGACGCTGACCAACTGGCCCTGGGAGAAGGTCACCGAGGACGGCTTCAGCCGGCTCGTCACCTACTGGGGCCGGTGGCTGGAGACCCACAACACCCCGGGCACCACTGCGGGTTCGCTGTACTCGTGGCTGATGCTCAACCACCGCGACAGCGGCTCGATGGGAGCCGTCGTCCAGATCGACGCCTCGCTGCCCGACGCGGCGGCCGTGGTCTCCGACTTCCTCGCGGGCATGGACCAGGCCCTCGGCCTGAGCTCCGCGACCTCCCGTCCGTCCGGCGTGGTGGACTCCGCGTACACCACGACGCGGCTGCTGCCCTGGCTGCGGGCCACCCGCTACATCGGCTCGATCTCCCCCACCCAGCTCGACCCGACCACCCGCGGTATCCACAAGTCGTCGCACCTGCGCACCGTCACGCCCCAGCGGCAGATCGACGCCATGTACCAGCACCTCACGAGCACCGACGGCCCCAGCCCCCTCAGCGGCGTCGTGCTCTCCGCGTCCGGCGGCCGGATCTCGTCCATCTCGCCGACGGCCACCGCGGTCGCCCAGCGTGACGCGATCATGAAGGCCAACTTCGAGAGCCTCTGGTACGACACCAAGGACGACGCCAAGAACATCGCCTGGGTCCGCGACGCCTTCCGGGACGTCTACGGCGACACCGGCGGCGTCCCGGTGCCGAACGCCGTGACGGACGGCTGCTACATCAACTACCCCGACGGCGACCTGTCGGACGCGGCGTTCAACACCTCGGCCGTGCCGTGGCACGACCTGTACTGGAAGGGCAACTACGCCCGGCTCCAGCAGGTGAAGCGCGCCTGGGACCCGCGGAACGTCTTCCACCACCGGCAGTCGATCCAGCCCTGACCCCGCGCGGCCGGCCGGCATCGCGCCCGGCCGCCCCCACCCGCGCGCCACCCCCCACACCCCCACGCACCCGCACGGCCGGCCGCTTTCCGGCCGGCCACCGAAGAATCACCACAAGGAGTGAACTCCCATGCGCACCACCACCCTCGGCACCTCGGGCCCCTCGGTAGGCCGCATCGGTCTCGGCACGATGGGCATGTCCTTCGGCTACGACCCGCACGGCTGGGACGACGACGCCTCGGCCGCGGTGATCCACCGCGCCCTGGACCTCGGCGTGAACCTGATCGACACCGCCGACGTGTACGGCCCCTTCACCAACGAAGAGCTCGTCGGCCGTGCGCTCAAGGGCCGCCGCGACGAGGCGGTGCTCTCCACCAAGGGCGGCCTCGTCGTGGGCGAGGAGGGGCTCGGCCTGAACGGCCGCCCCGAGCACCTCACCGCCGCCGTCGAGGCCAGCCTCGGCCGCCTGGGCACCGACTACATCGACCTGTACTTCCTCCACCGGGTGGACCCGCAGGTACCGCTGGAGGAGAGCTGGGGCGCGCTCGGCGAGCTCGTCCGCCAGGGCAAGATCCGCTCGCTCGGACTCTCCGCCGTGACGCTCGACCAGGTGCGCGCCGCCCAGGCCGTCCACGAGGTCGCCGCCGTCGAGTCCGAGGCGTCCCTCTTCACCCGGGACGCCTTCGAGGACGTACTCCCGTACACGGTGGAGCACGGCATCGCGTTCCTGCCCTTCTCCCCGCTGGGCCGCGGCCTGCTCACCGGCGCCTTCACCAACCCCGCCGACCTCCCGAAGGACGACTGGCGCAGCACGCAGCCGCGCTTCACCGAGGAGGCGTTCGCCCACAACAAGGCGATCGTCGACGTGGTGCGCGCCGTGGCCGGCCGGCACGGCGCGGAGCCCGCGCAGGTGGCCCTGGCGTGGCTGCTGGCCAAGGGCGAGCACATCGTTCCGATCCCCGGCACCAAGACCGAGCGCTACCTCGTCCAGAACGCCGGTGCCGCGGCGCTGGACCTCACGCCCCAGGACGTCGCCGAACTCGACGCCCTGCCCGCCCCGATGGGGGCTCCGGAGGCCTGATCCCGCCTCCTCTCCGGCCGGGTGATCCCCGCCGGAACCCGCTTCGCCCGCGCCGCCCGGGAACATCCCCGGCCGGCGCGGGCGGAGCAGCCTTCCGCATCCTCGACCGCACTGCAGACGGAGTCAGCCAGCGATGTCCGAGATCACCACGATCCGCCCCCACAACCCCGCGTCCGCCTTCGACATCCCGCGCCCGCCGGGCCTCACCTGGTACGTCCAGTCCCAGCAGCCGGTGGGCTACGAGGTGTCCCTCACCCGCGGCCTGCTCAACCCCGTGAACCCCGTGCTCGCCCGCGCCGTGGGCGCCGACGGCCGCATCGGGGTACGGGCCCTGATCGTCGTCGACCAGGCCGTGGAGGAGCTGTACGGCCCCGGCCTGCACAGCTACTTCGACGCCTGGAAGGTCGACGCGGTCTGGAAGGTCATGCCCGGCGACGAGGAGACGAAGAACCTCGAACAGGTCGTCGAGGTGACCCGTGCCATGACCGAGATGGGCATCCTGCGCCGGACCGAGCGGGTCGTCGTGGTCGGCGGCGGTGTGCTGATGGACGTCGTCGGCATGGCCGCGAGCCTCTACCGCCGGGGTGCGCCCTACGTGCGCGTCCCCACCACGCTCGTCGGCCAGGTGGACGCCGGTGTCGGGGTGAAGACCGGTGTCAACCACGGCACCCACAAGAACCGCCTGGGCACCTACTTCGCCCCCGAGTCCACTTTGATCGACCCGGAGTTCCTGCGGACCGTCGACGACCGGCACATCGCCAACGGCCTCGCCGAGATCATCAAGATGGCCCTCATCAAGGACGCGGCGCTCTTCCGCATCCTGGAGGAGAACGTCGAGCTGATCACCAGCCAGACGCTCGCGGACTGCGGTTCCGCCGCGGGCGAGATCGTCTCCCGGGCCATCGCGGGCATGCTCGACGAGCTGGAGCCCAACCTCTGGGAGGGCGTGCTCGAACGCTCCGTCGACTACGGGCACACCTTCAGCCCCTCGCTGGAGCTGCTCGCCGATCCCCCGCTGCTGCACGGCGAGGCCGTCGCCGTCGACATGGCCGTCTGCCTCGCGCTCGCCGTCGGGCGCGGTCACCTCGCCGAGGCCGAGGCCCACCGGGCGCTGAACCTGATAGCCGGCTGCGGGCTGCCGCTGACCCACCCGGTGTTCACGCCCCGGCTCCTGGAGGTCGGCCTGGCCGACGCCGTGAAGCACCGCGACGGTCAGCAGCGCCTCCCGCTGACCGACGGCATCGGCTCCTGCGTCTTCGTCAACGACGTCACCCCGTCCGAGCTGGCCCGTGCCCTCGCGTTCGTACAGGCCCACGCGGACGGCCCGGCCCGATGACCTCGCCCGTCACCCTGACCGTCGTCGACGTGGGCGGCACGCACGTGCGCAGCGCGTCCTGGTCGCCCTCCGAAGGGCTCGGCGACACGCTGGTCCAGCCGTCGCCGAGCCGGCTCCGCAATCCGGGCACCGCCGTGGCGGAGCTCAAGGAACGGCTCATCAGCACGTTGTGCGACGTGGTGCCGCGCTCGCCCGGCGCCGTCGCCGGGATCTCCTTCGGCGCGGCGCTCGACCACCGCACGGGCACCGTCTACGGTTCCGCGCCGCTCTTCGGCGACGACACCACTCCGCTGGACCTGCGGGGCGCCCTGCGCGCCCGGCGCCCCGACGTGCGCTGGCACGTCGTCAACGACGTCACGGCGGCCCTGCTGCACTTCGCGGCGGCGCCGCACCGGAGCACGTACCGCAAGGTCCTGCTGATGACCATCAGCTCCGGCATCGCCTGCCGGACGGTGGACCTGCGGACCGGCGCCATCGCCACCGACGGCAGCGGCCTCCAGGGCGAGGTCGGCCACCTTCCCGCCACGGCACGGCTGGCGGGCGCCCCGGTGGAGCTGAGGTGTGACTGCGGGCGCCCGGGGCACGTCTCCTCGTACGCGTCGGGCCCCGGTCTGCGGCGGATGGCCGACGTCCTGATGCGCCGGGTGCCCGAACGCTGGGAGCCGTCCCGGCTCGGCGCGGAGATGGCCGCGGGCGGGTCCTTCGAGTCCGCGCTGGCCACCGCCCTCGACGCGGCGGACCCGCTGGCGCGCGAGCTGCTCGACGCGTCCACCGAACCCGTCGCCGACCTGCTGCGCACCGCGCTCTGTCTCGACCCCGAACTGGACGAACTGACCCTCAGCGGGGGCGTGGCGACCGGGCTCGGCGACCACTACCGGACCTCGGTCCTCGGCCACCTCCGGCGCCAGGGGCTGTACCTGACCGGAGAGCTCGCCCCGGCCTGGCTCCCCGACCGCATCACCGTCTGCGCCCCCGGCGAGGCCAACGGCCTCATCGGCGCGGGCATCGCGGCCCTGGGCCTGCCCACCGCCGGCGCCGCCCCCGGGGGGACGCCTGCCCCGGCCGGTCCCGCCGGGTCCGGCGGGTCCGGCGGGACCCATCCCGCACTCGTGCGCGAGGGGGACGCCGTCCACGTGCGCCGGCGGCCCACCCCGCTCCCCGGTCCCGGCGAGATCGTCGTCGCGCCCGAGGTGGCGGGGGTCTGCGGGACCGATCTGCAGATCCTGCGCGGTCTGCGGGACGACGGCGCACCGGTGCTCGGCCACGAGGGCGTGGCCCGGATCGTCGCGGTGGGGCCGGGCGTGGACGACCCCCGGCTGACCCCCGGTGCCCTCGTCGTCGTCAACCCCACGCATCCCACCGACCCGTCGTTCCTGCTCGGGCACAACGTGGACGGCATGCTCCAGGCCCGGATGCTCGTCCCGGCGAGCGCGGTGCGCGGCGGCCTCGTCGTCGCTCTGGACGCCGTCCCGCCGGGGGCCCTGCCCGCGCTCGTCGAGCCGCTGGCGGTCGTGCGGTACGCCTCGCTCGCCCTGGGCCCGCACGTCCCCGACACCCTGCTCGTCGTCGGGGACGGCACGGTCGGCCACCTGGCCGTCCGGACGGCCCGACGCTGGCTCGGCGACACCGTGCGCACCGTCCACGTGCACCACACCGGTGAGGGCCTGGAGTGGAGCCGGCAGGCACCGTACGGGGCGGACCACCGGGTGGGCCGGGCGGGGCTGGAGACGGGGGAGCTCGACGACGTGCTCCGCCGCCGCAGGGTCGCGGTGCTGATCGCCACGCCCGCCCCCGCGACGCTTCCGAGCCTCGAACTCGCCCTGCGCGCCACGGAAGGCTCCGAGGTCGCCGTCGATCTGGTGGGCGGCCTGCGCCGGCCCGCGCACAGCGACCGGTTCCCCGGTGTCGACCTGTCCGAGGTGCGTGCCGCCAACTGCGGGGGTATGCCGGTCCCGCCCGTCGTCGCCCGGCTGACCGCGTCCGACGGCCGGCCGGTCACCGTCCTCGGCCACCGGGGCGTGGCCAACGAGCACCTGGAGTACGCGGCGGCCGAGCTCTGCCACGACCCCGAGCGCTACGCCGACCTCGTGACCCACGAGATGGACTTCGCCGGGGCGGCGCGGACGCTGACCGCTCTCGCCCGCGGCGAAACCCGTGTCGTCGACGGGCGCCGCCTGGTGAAGCTCGCCGTACGGACGGCGGGGACATGAGCCGGCCGGTGCTGACGGGTGTCGTGGACTGGCGGCTGCCGGTGCGCGGCGTGGAGGCGGTGGACCTGGCGTTCCGCCACCGCGTCGACGGAATCCAGTTCGACCTGGGCGGGCCCGGACGCGGCCCCCGGCTGGACGCGCCGGGGCGCCTCGCCCGGGTGCGTACCGCCGCGCGGTCCGCGGGCGTGGTCCCGCTCGGGGTCACCGCCAACCTCCTCAACGACATCGGGGTCACCGCCGCGCCGGGGACCCTGGAGGCGGCGCGGGTGCGGACCGTGCTGGCCCGGCTCGTCGACGCGGGAGGGGAGCTCGGCGCCCCGCTGGTCTTCGTGCCCAGTTTCCGGCGCAGCGCCATCCGCGACGAGGCGGATCTGCTGCGTACCGCCGAAGTACTGGGCCCGGCGGCCGAACGCGCGCGGGCGGCGGGTCTGCTCCTGGCCAGCGAGAACGTCCTGCCCGCGCACCTGGCGCTCCGGCTGGCCGACGCGGTCGGCCAGGAGGGGTTCCGGCTGCTGCTGGACACGTACAACCCGGTCGCCGAGGGGCTCGACGTCCCGGAGCTGGTGGCGAGGACCGCGCCCCTGCTCGACGGCCGGATCCATCTCAAGGACGGCCTCGCCGGCAGCACCACCGCCACCCCGCTCCTCGGCGACGGCGACGGGAACCTCGTCGCGACGGTGGACGCGGTGGCCCGCCACCTGCCCCGGGTGACCGCGCTCGTGCTGGAGAACGACCACCGCGACGGGGACTCCGCCCGGCTCCGCGCGGACCTCGACCGGGCCCGGGCGTTCGCCCTCGGGCTGGACCGACAACGAATGGAGGCGGCGCCGCCGTGCCCGTCGTACTGACTGCCCAGACTCTCCTCTTCGACATGGACGGCACCCTCGTCGACTCCACCGCGGCCGTGGCCCGCACCTGGGGCCGGTTCGCCGCGCGGCACGGGCTCGACGCCGCCGAGGTCCTGGCCTCCGCGCACGGACAGCGCACGGCGGAGACCGTGGCCGCCCACGCGCCCGCCGGCACCGACGTGGCGGCCGAGACGGCCTGGCTGGTCGCGCAGGACGTCGCGGACACCGACGGCACCGTCGCCGTACCGGGCGCCGCCGCGTTCCTCGCCTCACTGCCCGCCGACCGCTGGGCCCTCGTCACCTCCGCCGGCCGGGACCTGGCCGTGCGGCGCATGGCCGCGGCGGGGCTTCCCCTGCCCGGCGTGCTCGTCAGCGCCGACGACGTCGCGGCGGGCAAGCCGTCCCCGGAGGGCTTCCTGAAGGCGGCGGCCCTGCTCGGCGCCGACCCGGCGTCCGCCGTGGTGTTCGAGGACGCCGAACTCGGTCTGCTCGCCGCCCGCGCGGCGGGCTGCTACCCGGTGGTCGTCGGCGACCACGACGGCCCCGCCGCCCAGGGCCGCCCCCGCATAGCCGACTTCACCGCCGTCAGCTGCGCCTCTTCTGCGGCGGACGGCCTGCGCCTGGTGCTCCCCGAGCCCGTCGCCACCCGCACGCCCGTCCTCCCCGTCTGACATCCCTCATCGAATGGAGTGCCCCGACATGCCGATCGACCAGGCAACAACCGTCCACGGCCACGTCGCCCCAGGCTTCGAGCGGGTCCGCGAGGAGTTCGCCCGCAACTTCGCCGAGCGCGACGAGCAGGGCGCCGCCGTGGCCGTCACCCTCGACGGCGAACTCGTCGTCGACCTCTGGGGCGGCCCGGCCGACCCCGTCCGGGGTGTCCCGTGGCACGGCGACACCCGTCAGCTGATCTTCTCCGGCAGCAAGGGAATCCTCGCCACGGCCCTGCTGGTGCTCGTCGACCGCGGCCGGATCGACCTGGACACGCCGGTCGCCCACTACTGGCCGGAGTTCGCGGCCAAGGGCAAGGAGCGGGTGACGCTGCGCGAGGTGGTGACCTTCACCGCCCGGATGCCGGCCGTCGCCGCTCCGCTCTCCCAGGGCGACCTGGGCGACCCGGAGCTGATGGCCAAGCTCCTCGCCGACCAGGAGCAGGACCTCGACCCGCGCGCCGAGGGCATCCTGTACGGGCCGTACGCGACCGGCTGGATCGTCGCCGAGGTCGTCCGGCGCGTCGACGGCAGGACCCTCGACCGGTTCTTCGCCGAGGAGATAGCGGATCCGCTGGGCCTCGGCATCTCCTTCGGGATAGCCCCCGAGCTGGAGCACCTGGTCGCCCGTACCGAGTACGGAGTCGGCTTCCGCGACCAGTTCACCGGCTACTTCACCAGCGAGGACCCGCTCACCCAGCGGATCTGGCAGAACCCGGTGCCCTTCCCGGAGGACGAGGAGATCTGGAACCGGCCGGACCGCCGCTTCACGCTGATCCCGGCCGCCAACGCCTACGGTTCGGCCCGCGCCTTCGCCACCCTGTACGGCATCCTGGCCGCCGACGCGGCCCGCCCCGCCGACGACCGGCCGGTGCTCCTGTCCCGCCGTCTGCTCGACGAGGCGCGGGCCCCCTGGGTGAGCAAGGTGGACCAGCTCATCGACGTCCCCATGGTGTACGGCGGCGGCGGGTACCGCCTGCGGACCAACCCGCGCCCGAGCGTGGACGGCGACTCCTTCGGCCACGACGGCGCCGGCGGCTCGGCCAACCAGGCCTGGCCGCGCGCCAAGGCCGGTGTCTCGTACATCATGAACCGGCTGATCGCCCTCGGCCCCGACGACAAGCGCGCGTCCTCGATCGTCAAGGCCGTGGCCGCGTCGATGGCCGACCTCGGTCTGGGTGAACGGGCATGAGCGACGGCACCGTACGCCTGCTCACCCCGGAAGGCGTCCGGGTCGAGCACCCCGAGTACACGCTGGACGCCACCCCGGAGGAACTGCGCTCCCTGTACCGGGACATGGCGCTGGCGCGGCGGTTCGACGCCGAGGGCGTCACCCTTCAGCGACAGGGCGAACTCGGCCTGTGGCCCTCCCTGCTGGGACAGGAGGCCGCGCAGGTCGGTTCGGTACGGGCGCTGCGCGACGACGACCACGCCTTCCCCAGCTACCGGGAGCACGCCGTCGCGATGGGCCGGGGCCTGGACCCCCTCGCCCTCATGAGGCTCTTCCGCGGTGTCGACAACGGCGACTGGGACCCGCAGGAGCACCACTTCCACCTCTACACCCTCGTCATCGGCTCCCAGACCCTGCACGCCACCGGATACGCCATGGGCCTCGCGAAGAAGGGCGCGGAGTCCGCCGTCGTCGCCTACTTCGGCGACGGGGCCACCGCGCAGGGCGACGTGTCGGAGGCCTTCAACTTCGCGGCCGTGTACGGCGCTCCCGTGGTGTTCTTCTGCCAGAACAACCAGTGGGCGATCTCCGAGTCCAACGAGCGCCAGTCGCGCGTACCGCTGTACCGGCGGGCACAGGGCTTCGGCTTTCCCGGCGTACGCGTCGACGGCAACGACGTGCTCGCCACGCTGGCCGTGACCCGCCGGGCCCTGGAGCGGGCCCGCCAGGGCGAGGGTCCCACCCTGATCGAGGCGTTCACCTACCGGATGGGTGCGCACACCACCTCCGACGACCCGTCCCGCTACCGGGACGCCGCCGAGGTGGAGAGCTGGCGTGCGAAGGACCCGCTGCTGAGGCTCGAACGCCTGCTGCGGGCCGAAGGGGCGGCCGACGACGCCTTCTTCGCCGAGACGGAAGCGGCCGGCGATGTGCTCGCGACCCGGGTGCGCACGGCCGTACGGGCCCTGCCCGTACCCGGCACGGACCACCTGTTCGACCACGTCTACGCCGAATCGCACGCGCTGGTCGACGAGGAACGCGCCGCGTTCGACGTCTACCAGGCGTCCTTCGTCCAGGAGGTTTGAGATGACGACCGCACCGACCGCGGGCACCGAGCGGATGACCCTGCTGGCCGCGCTCAACGCCTCCCTGCGCACCGCCCTCGCCGAGGACCCCCGGACCCTTCTGATGGGTGAGGACATCGGCCGGCTCGGCGGAGTCTTCCGGGTCACCGACGGGCTGCAGAAGGACTTCGGCGACGAACGCGTCATGGACACGCCGCTGGCGGAGTCGGGGATCGTCGGAACGGCGATCGGGCTGGCCCTGAACGGGTTCCGGCCCGTCGTGGAGATCCAGTTCGACGGGTTCGTCTTCCCCGCGTACGACCAGATCGTCACGCAGCTGGCCAAGATGCACGCCCGCTCCCGTGGCCGGGTCCGGCTGCCCGTCGTCATCCGCATCCCGTACGGCGGGGCGATCGGCGCCGTGGAGCATCACTCGGAGTCGCCCGAGACGCTGTTCGCGCACGTCGCCGGGTTGCGGGTGATGTCCCCGTCGAACCCTTCGGACGCCTACTGGATGCTCCAGGAGGCCGTACGCAGTGACGACCCGGTGATCTTCCTCGAACCCAAGCGCCGGTACTACGACACCGGCGAGGTCGACGTCGCCGCCCGGCCGCACCCGCAGGGCGCCCGGGTGGTGCGGGCGGGCAGCGATCTGACGCTCGCCGCGTACGGGCCGATGGTCGCCACCTGCCTGGACGCGGCGGCTGCCGCGTCCGAGGAAGGGCACGACCTGGAGGTCGTCGACCTCCGGTCGATCTCCCCGATCGACTTCGACACCCTCGTCCGCTCGGTCGGCCGCACCGGCAGGCTGGTGATCGCGCACGAGGCACCGGTGTTCTTCGGAGCCGGGGCCGAGATCGCCGCCCGGGTGACCGAACGCTGCTTCTACCAGCTGGAGGCACCGGTGCTGCGCGTCGGCGGCTTCCACAGCCCCTATCCGCCCTCACGACTCGAAGACGCGTACCTGCCCGGTCTGGACCGGGTCCTGGACGCGGTCGACCGCGCGCTCGCGGCATGAAGGAGCTCCGATGACCACGACGGACACGACGGTGCGGCCCCACGAGTTCCGGCTGCCCGACGTCGGCGAAGGACTGAGGGACGCAGAGATCGTCCGCTGGCTCGTCGCCCCCGGCGACGAGGTGACGGACGGCCAGGTCGTCTGCGAGATAGAGACGGCCAAGGCCTTGGTCGAACTGCCGGTCCCGTTCGCCGGGCCGGTCCACGAGATCCGGTTCCCCGAGGGCACGAAGGTCGACGTGGGCGAGGTCATCCTCACGGTGGTCCCGGCCGCCTCGGAGGCCGCCCCCGGACCGGCCGCGCCTCCCGCCCGCCGGGCGGTCCTCGTCGGCTACGGCGCGGCCGAGTCCTCGACGAAGCGCCGCCCCCGGCGCCCGACCGGGCCGGTGTGCCCGCCGGCTCCCCCGGCTCCCCCGGGCGTCGCGGCTCCCCCCGTCGTCGCGGCTCCGGCCGCTCCCGCGCCGGCCGCCCCGGCCTCCCGCCAGGACGTCCCGCGCCCCCTGGCCAAGCCGCCGGTACGCAAGTTCGCCCGGGACCTGGGGGTCGACATCGGGCAGGTCAGGCCCACCGGCCCGCACGGCGACATCACCCGGGACGACGTGCGCGCGGCTGCCGCCGTCCCGGTGCCTCGGCCGGCCGAGGCGCCCCCGGCCGAGGCGCCCGAGGTCGAGGCACCCGAGGTCGAGGCGGCCACGCCGGACGAGACCCGGGTACCCGCCACCGCCGTCCGCAGGGCCACCGCGCGGGCCATGACCGCCAGCGCCTTCACCGCCCCGCACGTGACGGAGTTCGTCACCGTCGACGTCACCCGCACCATGCGACTCGTCGAACGGCTCAAGCAGGACCCGGAGTACGCCGGAGTGCGGGTGAGCCCCCTGCTGATCGCCGTACGGGCGCTGCTGTTCGCGGTGCGGCGCCACCCGTCGGTCAACGCCTCGTGGGACGAGGAGCGCCAGGAGACGGTGCTCAAGCACCGGGTCAACGTCGGCATCGCGGCGGCGACGCCGCGCGGGCTCCTCGTCCCGAACATCAAGGACGCGCAGTCGCTCACCCTCCCCGCGCTGGCGGCGGCGCTCGGCTCGCTGGTGGCCACCGCGCGCGAGGGCCGCACCACGCCCGCCGACCTGAGCGGCGGCACGCTCACCGTCACCAACATCGGGGTCTTCGGCATCGACACCGGGACCCCCATCCTCAACCCGGGCGAGGCGGCGATCCTCGCCCTCGGCACGATCGCCCCCCGCCCGTGGGTCCACCGGGGCAAGGTCGTGCCCCGCCAGGTCACCACGCTCGCGCTCTCCTTCGACCACCGGCTGGTCGACGGCGAGCTGGGCTCACGGTTCCTCGCGGACGTCGCCTCCGTGCTGCACGACCCACGGCGTCTCCTCACCCATGGATGAGGACGGGGCCACGCCGACGGCTGCCATCCGGGCGACCGGAGAACACGGGAGGGAAAGAGAGATGGAGAGTACGCGGGCCCAACAGGCGGGGACCGTACCGCTCTGGCTCGACCTGCGGGAATCGGACGAGCCCGTACGGTCCGGCCGGCTGCCGGAGCACGCGGCCGGGGCACCGGTCCACGGGGTCCTTCTGGGGCCGGCCACCACGGTGGACACCGTGCGGCGGGCCTGCGCGCTGCTCACCCCGCCGCACGACGGCGGCCGGGACGGGCACCACGGGACGGTCGTCGCCGCTCCGCCTCCGCCGGGCACCGACGGCCGCGGTCCGGCCGAGCGGGCGGCGGAGTTCGCCGCCCGGGTGGACCGGCCCCGGGTGGCCGTCGCCCTCCCCGCGACCGACCGCGGCATCGCCGACATGTCCGCCCTGCTCGACCGGGGCGTACCGGTCCAGTTGGCCACCTGCTACTCGGTCCGCAGGTGCGAACAGGCGGCAGCCGCCTACCTCGCGGCGCTGCGGCGCGCCGAGGCCCGGGGCGAGGATCTGGCGCGTCTCGCCTCCACCGTGGCGTTCGGGCTGCGCCCGCTCGACGTACGGGTCGACGCCCTCCTCGACCTGGCCGGCGGTGAGGAGGCGAAGGCGCTGCGGGGCACCGCCGCCCTGCTCACCGCCCGGCTTGCCCGGTTCGCGCTCGACCGCGTCTTCGACCCCGTCGGATCACCGGTCTGGCGGGACCTCGCGGCGGCCGGCGCGGTACCGCTGCGCCTCGTCTGGACCGATCTCGGCGACGGTGTGTCCGGCGGTGACCCGGTGACCGGATACGCGGCCGAACTCGGGGCCCCCGACGCCCCGGTCGCCGTCACCACCGCGGCACTCGGCCGCGTGGCCGGCCTGCGCCCCCGCCCGCGGAGCGCCCACCGGATCGGCGAACGGGCCGGCCATCTCGACGCGTGCCTGCGGTGGTTCGGCATATGTCCGGACGACGTGGCCCTCCGGCTGGAGGGCGAGCCCCTCTCCCCCGTACTCACCCGGACCCCGACCCCGGAAGGTGTGGCATGACGCTCCAGGACTCACCGCCCTCGCCCGGCTCCGGCGCACCGGTGGCGCGCTCGCGTCCGCCGCGCCGGCTGATGACGGCCACGGCGGTCGTCGCACTCGGCGGCCTGTTGTTCGGCTTCGACACCGGGGTGATCTCCGGCGCGCTGCTGTTCCTGAAGGAGGACTTCGCGCTCTCCTCCTTCCAGGAGGGCACCGTCATCTCGGCGCTGCTCGTCGGCGCGGCGGCCGGCGCCCTCGGCAGCGGGCGGCCCGCCGACCGGTTCGGGCGCAAGCGGGTACTGATCGCGGTGGCCCTCGTCTTCACCCTCGGCCTCGCCTGCGCGGTGGCGTCCCGCGACTTCGCGAGCCTGGTCGCCGCCCGCGTGATCCTCGGCCTCGCCGTGGGCAGCGCCTCGACCATCGTCCCGCTCTACCTCGCGGAGATCGCCCCGCCGCGGCTGCGCGGCCAGCTGGTGACGGCCAACCAGGTCCTGCTCACCGTGGGCATCCTGGTGTCCTACCTGGTCAACCTGGCGTTCTCCGGCAACGCCGACTGGCGGGCCATGTTCGCGATCGGGCTGATCCCCTCGGTGGCCATGCTGGTGGGCACGCTGTTCATCCCGGAGAGCCCGGAGTGGCTGCGCCGACGGGCGGACGAGCGGCCGGCCGCGCGGCGGGCTCCGGCGACCCGGCTCCCGCTCGCCGACCCGGCGGTTCGGCGGGCCCTCGTCATCGGTGTCACGCTCGCGGCGGTCCAGCAGTTCGGCGGCATCAACAGCATCATCTACTACGCACCGAGCATCATGGCCAGGGCCGGGCTGCCGGCCGGGAACTCCATCCAGTACTCCGTGGTCATCGGTGTGATCAACGTCGTGATGACGGTCGCGGCCATTCCGCTCATCGACCGTCTCGGCCGCCGCCCCCTGCTGCTGTTCTCGCTGGCCGGCATGGCCGCCTCGCTCGTCGTCCTGGGTGTGGCCATGGCGCTGCCGTCCGGCCCGTTGCCCCATCTGCTCGCGCTGGTCTGCATGGTCGCGTACGTCGGCAGCTTCGCGGTCGGCCTCGGGCCGGTCTTCTGGATCCTGGCCGCCGAACTCTTCCCGCCGGACGCCCGGGCCCGTGGCGGAGCGCTCTGCGCTCTGGTCAACTGGGCCGCCAACTTCGTGGTCGGCCAGCTCTTCCTGCCGGTCGCCGACGAGGTCGGCGTCTCCTGGGTGTTCTGGTTCTTCGCGGCCGTCTCCGCGGGCGCGTACTCCTTCGTGGCGGTGAAGGTGCCGGAGACGAAGAACCGTTCGCTCGCCGACATCCAGCTGGACCTGGCCGCCCGCGGCTGAAGCCCGCCACCCTGTCCGGTCTTCCCTCCCGCCCGAAACCCGTCTCCCCGCCCGGCGCCCGAGCCCGGCGGGGAGACGGGTTTAGGGCGGGAGGGGCCGGGTCCGGTTCTTCGGGCGCCCTGTCCTCGGGCGTCGGGACCCGCCCTCAGGCGTCGGGGGTCTTCCCCCGGCCGTCGGGGATCTTCTCCCGGCCGTCGGGGATCTTCGCGATGCTGTGCTCCAGCAGTTCCCAGAGCTGCTCCGCCGTCGCCCCGAGCCCGGCCGACCCGCTCCGCGCCAGGCCGCGTACGTGCACGCCGGTGCCCTCGATGAACCGGTGGACCAGGGTCTCCGCCACCTCCGGCGCCACTCCCTCCCTCAGACTGCCGGCCCGCCGGGCCCGCTTGACCAGCAGGGTCAGCGCCACCGGCCAGTCGAGCGCCGGGGACGCGGACACGGGGACGCCGGGGAGTTCGTGGCGCAGACGGGCCGCGGCGCGGGCGACCACGCTGGTCTCCACCAGCCGGGTCAGTCCGGTCACCAGGTGTCTCAGAGCGACCAGCGGCGGTTCCGGACTGGTCAGCGCCTGGCTGACGAGGAGGGCCGTGCCCGCCTGCGAGGCGGCGCAGACGGCGTCGGCCAGCGCGGCCTTGGTCCGGAAATGGAACGTCAGCGCCCCGACGGAGGCCCTCGCGGCCGAGCTGATCCGAGCCAGTGACGCCCCGTCGTAACCCGCGCGCTCGAACTCCGCGGCTGCGGACTCGATCAGCGCGCCGCGGGTGTGAGCGGCTCGTTCTTGCATGTCATCGACTCTTTCTCGCTGCTCGGTCGAGGGCGCTCCCCCCGTGCATCGTGACGGCCCGGGAGATGCGCACCCCACCCGACTCCAGGAAGTAGGAGCGAAGTCCGAGAAAAAAAGAAAACGTTCGCTATGGTTGCGATGCACGGTACGACGAAGCGGAGGAGGCAGTCTCATGACGACGGTGGGGCAGACCGCCCGGGGGCGGACGAGGGACGCGGTGTCGCTCGCGGAGTTCAGCGAAACCCTGTTCGCGCAGTTGCCGCGCACGGACCAGCTGAGGTGGGCCAGGGTCTACCTGCAGGGCCTGCTGGCGACGCCGGGACGGAAGTCGGTCCGGCGCATGGCGGAGGCGGTGACCCTGTCGCCGACCGCGTCGCAGTCGCTCCAGCAGTTCGTCAACATGAGCCCGTGGCACTGGGATGCCACCCGGCAGGAGCTCGCCCGCTGGATCGACTCCCACTTCACCGCCCAGGCGTGGACCGTGGTGCCGGCGGTACTGCCCAAGCGCGGCAACCACTCGGTCGGCGTGCACCAGCGGTTCGTGCCGGAGCTCGAACGCACCGTCAACTGCCAGCTGAGCGTGGGCATCTTCCTCTCCAACAGCTCCGACCACCTGCCGGTCGGATGGCGGCTGCACCTGCCCGAACGCTGGACCCAGGAGGAGGAGCGCCGCCGCGTACGCGTGCCGGGGTCGGTGCCCTTCCGGCCGTACTGGGCCCATGTCGTCGGACTCGTGGAGGCGTTGTCGACGCACTCCTCCATAGTTCCCGCACCGGTGGTGGCCGACGTGGGGCCGACGGCGGAGGCCCGCCGGGTCATGGAACGGCTCAACGCCGGCGGCCACGGCTTCGCGCTCGCGGTGGCCCCGGACCTCCGACTGCTGCCCGACACCTCGGCGCCACTCACCCCCTCGGCGCCGGGCGGCCCCCATGCCGGGGAGAACGCCTTCCAGCGGCTCCTGCGCAGCGGCCTGAGGCACCCGCACATCGCCACCACGGCCGGCCCCGACGGCAGCCTGCGGCGCGTCCAGGTGGCGTCGGTCCCCACCAGGACCCCGGTCCTGCGCGCGGACGGCACGCGGACCGTCGCCGACGGAAGGCTCTTCGCCGAATGGGACCCGGCACGCCGACGGCTCGGCCGGATCTGGATCACCAACCTCACCCACTACCGGATCGAGGAACTCCTGAAGCTCACCGCCCTGCTCCAGGGAGCCACCGACACGGTCACCACGCTCGGCGAGCACCACGGCATCCGCGACTTCGAGGGCCGCTCGTATCCCGGCTGGCACCGCCACATGACCCTGGTCTCCGCCGCGTACGCGTACCACCGCCTCACCGGCGCCCCCGCGGCGGCCGTCAAAGTCCGCGCGGCGGACACGGGCGGGCCCGGCCGGACCGCCCGGGGGACCGGCAGGGCGGGAAGGGCTTCCGGGCACCTCGTCGGCCTCCGGCAGCCGTGAGCCGGCTCGCCCAGCGGCAACGCGGCGCACCCGGCGCACGGCGGGTCGCCCGCGCCCCGGCGGAACCCCTCGGTGGTGCGCCCCCTCCCCGCCGGATCGGCGGAGTGAGTCGGATCACTCCGGGGCGACGGACACCTAAGCCCCCGGCGGGTCACCGCCCACCACCCCGCACAGGCTTCGGCCGCACCCCGAAACGCCGAGATCCCGCCCGGTCTTCCGACCGGACGGGATCTCGTGACGTTCACGAGAGCTACTCGCGAACTGTCGTCTGTGGACCTGTGGGGATTTGAACCCCAGACCCCCTCGATGCGAACGAGGTGCGCTACCAGACTGCGCCACAGGCCCTTGCGACGAGTGAAACTCTAGCACCCTCCAGGGGGTGCTTGGAAATCCGTTCCCCGCTGGTCAGGGGTGCCGGGGTTCCCGGACCCCCCGGCCCGGGTGTTCCCCGGGCCCAACTCCCTTGCCACGGTGGTCATTCGTTGGCGGCACGGGGTCGGTCCTCCTCGTCGTCGTACTGGTCGAAGAGAGGGGTACGGCCCCGGTCGCGGGTGCGACGGGCGTCGGGCCGGCGGTGCGGGGTCTGGTCCACGTCGGGGACGGCCGGGTCCGGCAGGGCGGGCTCGGCGGTGCTGGAGCGGGCGGCGCTCCAGGTCTCCGGGTCGTTGACCTCGACGCCGCCGGAGGCGCGCGGGGCGACCGGCGCGGTGACGTAGGTCGGCAGCGGGACGGGGACGGGCTCCCAGCTGTCGCCCTGCCCCCTGCCGCGCTCGCGCTGCTGGTCCACCCACTCCGCGTGGTCCGTCTGCTCGACGAGCGCCCGTCGGCCGGCCTCCTGCGGGGAGACGGCCGGGACGGGGGCCGGTTCGGCCGGGTGGTGCGCTTCGGGCTCCTCGTCGGGCTCGACCGCGGGCGCCGCCGGCTGCTGGTGGCGGCGCGGGCGGTTCTCGCGCAGCCGCTGCGCCGCGTCCTCGGCCCGGCGGCGGTCCATGGTGAAGGCGAACCGCCTCCGCTCCTGGGCGCGCAGGTGCACGATGTAGGCGCTGAGCATCACGGCCGGTGCGGCGGGCGCCCAGAGGAAGGCGAGGCCGCCGACCGCCGCGACGATCGCGCCCGCGGTGAAGACGAGGAAGAGGACGCTGGTGGTGCGCCTGCGCCGGGCCAGCACCTGGGAGCGCTGGGCGCGGCGGACGCGCTCGGCGTCCTCGGCGCCGCCCCGGGCACGCTGCGCGGAGGGCGCGGCGCGCTGCTCGGGGGGCCGCCCGGCGGACGGGCGTTGCGCCGCGGGACGGTTCCGGGGGTCGCTCCGCTCGTGGGCCGGGTGGGCCAGGTGCGCCGGGTGCTCCACCGCCGGGCGTCCGGACGCGCGCTCGGAGGCGTGCGCCGGATCGAGGATCCTGGCTTCGGTGTGCGCTCCGGGCGCGGCGAAGGCCCGGACGTCGACGGAGTCCATTCGGTCCGTCTCGGCGTCCGGGTCGACGACCGGTTCCGCCTCCTCGGCGCCGCGTTCCCGCAACTCCTTGGCGTAACGACGCTCCATCGCCGCCCGTCCGGACAGCAGCCGGATGGCGGTGCTGAAGCGTTCCGTCGGACGGGCTTCGTTGAGTTCGTCCTGCCTTCGGAGCCACATCGGCACCAAGTAGGCGGCCCAGGCCCCGACGATGACTGCGTAGATGAGGCCGCTGCTGCTCACGCTCACACCGTAGAGGGGTTTGCACGGCGGCATCCGCCAATTGCCACGGTGTGTCGCACGATCAGGCTGATATCGCGGGCCTTTTTTGTGATTGTTCAGACCAACGAGTGACGCCGCGGGTGCTTAATGCGACGACGAACCGTTTAATTCGAACACCCATATGATTTATGAGGGTGGTGGGTTCGTCGTCGACCGCGACCGGTGCCAGCGCCGGAGCAGGCCGTCCATGGCCTCCTCCGACGTGAGGGCGTAGATGAGGTGGTCCCGCCAGGCTCCGTCGATGTGCAGATAGCGCGGCCTCAGCCCTTCCTCGCGGAATCCGAGTTTCTCCACGACCCGGCGGCTCGGCCGGTTCTCGGGCCGAATGCAGATCTCGATGCGGTGCAGACCGACCCGGTGGAAGCAATGGTCGGCGGCGAGTGCCACGGCGGTGGGCATGACGCCCCGGCCGGCCACCTCCCGGTCGACCCAGTAACCGATGTGCGCCGAACACATCGAACCCCAGGTGATGCCCGCGACGGTCAACTGGCCGACGAGGCGGCCCTCGTACTCGATCGCGAAGGGCAGCATCCGGCCTGCTCTCGCCTCGGAGCGCAGGTGGCGGACCATCTGCCGGTAGGTGGGCCGGCGGATCACCGGACCTCCGGGGACGGGCGGCGGGACGGTGGCCTCCCAGGGGCGGAGCCAGTCCCGGTTGCGGCGGTTGACCTCGCGCCAGATGTTCTGGTCCCGCAGGCGTATCGGCCGCAGCGTCACCTCGCCGTCCTTCAGGACCACCGGCCACAGGGGCGCGTTCAGGACGGGCTCCCGGTGCCGGGGTGGTCGCCGCCGCGCAACTGGTCGACGGCGTGCACCAGGATCCGGCCGAGGACGGCGAGCCCGTCGCGCGCCCCGCCGGTCGACCCGGGCAGGTTGACGACGAGGGTGCGCCCCGCGACCCCGGCGAGCCCCCGCGAGAGGGCGGCGGTCGGGACCGCGGCGCGGTTCTCGGCGCGGATCGCCTCGGAGATGCCGGGCACCTCGTGGTCGAGCACCCGGCGGGTCATCTCCGGGGTGAGGTCGGTGGGCGAGATGCCGGTCCCCCCGGTGGTCAGGACGACGTCGTAGCCGCGGGCGATCCCGTCCCGCAGCGCCTGCTCCACCGGCTCGCCGTCCGGCACGACCCGCGGGCCGTCCGTGCTGAAGCCGAGGGCGGTGAGCCCGTCCACGAGGATCGGGCCGCCCTTGTCGGCGTAGACGCCCGCGGCGGCGCGGTTGGAGGCGGTGACGACGAGCGCGGTGTACGGGGCCGGGCGCCCCTCAGGGGCCGGGCGCCCCTCGGAGACCGGGCGCCCCTCCGGGACCGGGTACCCCTCACCGCCGGTGGCGGCGCTCACGCGTCCGCCCCGGGCCGGACCGGGCGCGCCCAGTCGCCCGACTTGCCGCCGGACTTGGTCTCGACCCGTACGTCGGTGATGACGGCGGCCTTGTCGACCGCCTTCACCATGTCGATCACCGTGAGCGCGGCGACGGAGACCGCCGTCAGCGCCTCCATCTCGACGCCGGTGCGGTCCGTGGTCTTCACCGTGGCGCTGATCTCGACGGCGTCGTCGGCGACACCGAGGTCGACCTCCACACCGGACACGGCGAGCGGGTGGCAGAGCGGGATGAGGTCGGGGGTGCGCTTGGCCCCCATGATCCCGGCGATACGGGCGGTGGCGAGGGCGTCGCCCTTGGGGACTCCCTCGCCCCGCAGCAGCTCGATCACCCGCGGCGAGACGAGGACCCGGCCGCTGGCCCGGGCGACGCGCGCCGTGACGTCCTTCGCCGACACGTCGACCATGCGGGCGGCGCCCGCCTCGTCGATGTGCGTCAGCCTGTTCTGCGTACTCAACTCACTCCGCCTAGCGGTAGGGCGCCGGTCGCCCGCGCGGTCCGCACCAGGGTGCGGGCCGGGGGCCCGGGGTACGTCCCCCGGTGAGGCAGCGGCAGACACCGTACCGCCACCGTGCGCGTCTCAGCGGAGCAGGACCACTTCGGTCTCCGTGCCGGGCTCCATGGAGGTGACGTCCTCGGGGACCACGATCAGCGCGTCGGCCCGCGCCAGGGCGGCGATCAGGTGCGAGCCGGAGCCGCCCACCGGGACGACGGTGCCCGACACCTCGTCGTAGGTGCCGCGCAGGAACTGGCGTTTGCCCGCCGGGGAGGTCAGTGCCTCGGTGGTGGTGAGGGCGGCGCGGACGGTGGGCCGGTGCACCTCGTCGACGCCCATCAGCGCGCGGATCGCCGGGCGGACGAAGAGTTCGAAGGAGACGTACGCGGAGACCGGGTTGCCCGGGAGGGCCAGCAGCGGGGTGTGCTCGGGGCCGATGGAACCGAAGCCCTGGGGTTTGCCGGGCTGCATGGCGAGGGTGCGGAAGTCGATGCCGCCGCCGGGTTCGTCCTCGTCGCCGACCGAGGAGAGCGCCTCCTTGACGACGTCGTACGCGCCGACGCTGACACCTCCCGTGGTGACCACCAGGTCGGCCCGGATGAGCTGGTCCTCGATCGTGGCGCGGAGGGTCTCGGCGTCGTCGGTGACCGCGCCGACGCGGTAGGAGAGGGCACCCGCGTCGCGGGCGGCGGCGGTGAGCGCGAAGCTGTTGGAGTCGTAGATCTGCCCGCCGGTCAGCTCCTCGCCGGGCTGGACGAGTTCGCTGCCGGTGGAGACGACGACCACGCGGGGGCGCGGGCGGACCTTGACGGTGGCGCGGCCGATCGCGGCGAGCAGACCGATCTGCGGCGGGCCGAGGACCGATCCGGCCGCGAGGGCCAGGTCGCCGGGCTTCACGTCGCTGCCCGCGGCCCGGACGTGGGCACGGGCCGCCGGGGCTCGGTAGATCCTGACCTCGCCGCTCGCGCCCTCCGGGGCGTCCCGGTGGGCGCGCATGGTGGCGGCGGGGCCCTCGCCCGTACCGCCGTCCGTCCACTCGACGGGGACGACGGCCTCCGCGCCCTCGGGCAGCGGGGCGCCGGTCATGATGCGGGCGGCCTGGCCGGGGCCGACCTTGCCGCCGTCGGGGAGTCCGTCGCTGCCCGCGGCGACGTCGCCGACGACGGTGAGCACCGAGGGGAACTCCTCGCTCGCCCCGGTGACGTCGGCGACCCGGACCGCGTAGCCGTCCATGGAGCTGTTGTCGAAGGGAGGCAGCGCGATCCCCACCACGACGTCCTCGACCAGGACGCACCCCTGGGCGTCGGGCAGTTGCAGCTCGATGGGTTCGAGGGGCTTCACCGCGTCCAGGATGTCGGCGAGGTGTTCGTCGACCGACCAGATCTCGCTGCTCAAGGTGCTACATCTCCTCGGTGACGTAACGGCGGAGCCAGGTGCGGAAGTCCGGGCCCAGGTCCTCGCGTTCGCAGGCGAGGCGGACGATGGCCCGGAGGTAGTCGCCCCGGTCACCGGTGTCGTAGCGGCGGCCCTTGAAGACGACGCCGTGCACGGGGCCGCCGATCTTCTCGTCGGCGGCGAGCAGTTGGAGGGCGTCGGTGAGCTGGATCTCGCCGCCCCGGCCGGGCTCGGTCCGGCGCAGTATGGCGAAGACGGCGGGGTCGAGGACGTACCGGCCGATGACGGCGAGGTTGCTGGGGGCGTCGGCCGGTTCGGGCTTCTCCACCAGCCCGGTGACGCGGACGACGCCGTCCTCGGCGGTGTCCTCCACCGCGGCGCAGCCGTAGAGGTGGATCTGCGACCGGTCGACCTCCATCAGCGCGATGACGCTGCCGCCCTCGCGCTCCTGGACCTCCACCATCCGCGAGAGCAGCGCGTCGCGCGGGTCGATCAGGTCGTCGCCGAGGAGGACCGCGAAGGGCTGGTCGCCGACGTGCGGGGCGGCGCAGAGCACGGCGTGGCCGAGGCCGCGGGGGTCGCCCTGCCGCACGTAGTGCATGGTGGCGAGGTCGCTGGACTCCTGTACCTTCTGGAGGCGTTCGGCGTCGCCCTTGCGGGTGAGCGCGGATTCCAGCTCGTAGTTCCGGTCGAAGTGGTCCTCCAGCGGGCGCTTGTTGCGCCCGGTGATCATCAGGACGTCGGAGAGGCCCGCCGCGACGGCCTCTTCGACGACGTACTGGATGGCCGGCTTGTCGACGACGGGCAGCATCTCCTTGGGAGTGGCCTTCGTAGCCGGCAGGAAGCGGGTGCCGAGACCTGCGGCCGGAATGACGGCCTTGCTGATCCTGGGCGTCGACTCAGTCATGCGCAGAACCATAACGGCTGCACATGGACGACTGATGATCCACTGCTTAACTTTGTACGCATATGCGCCCGTATGAGAAGAGTGTGAGCTTCCTGTGACCCACGAGCCGGCCGGCGGCATGAGCGAAACCCCTGCTGACCAGCCGTCCGACGCCCCGAGCGGCCCCCCGGCCGGTGCCGCGTCGCGCAAGGCGTCCCTGCGGCGCGAACTCCTCGCCGCGCGCGCCGCGCTGACGCCCCGGGAGCTCGCGGACTCCGCCGCCGCGCTGGCGCGTACCGCGCTCACCCTGCCCGAGCTCTCCGGCGCCCGGACCGTCGCCGCCTACGTGTCGGTGGGGCGCGAACCGGGCACCCGCGCGCTGCTCGACGCCCTGCGCGCCCGGGGTGTCCGGGTCCTGCTGCCGGTGCTGCTGCCCGACGACGACCTGGACTGGGCGGTGTACGAAGGCCCGGACCTCCTGCTCGGGGCGGGGCGCGGGCTGCTCGAACCCGGCGGGCCCCGCCTCGGCGCCGCCGCCGTCCTCGACGCCGACGCGGTGCTGCTGCCCGGCCTCGCGGCCGACGACCGCGGCATGCGGCTCGGCCGGGGCGGCGGGAGTTACGACCGGGTGCTGGCCCGGCTCACCGCGGCGCGGGCGCACCCGGCGCTCGTGGTGCTGCTCTATGGACACGAGGTGGTCGCGCGGATCCCTTCGGAACCGCACGACCACCCCGTGGACGCCGTCGTCACTCCGGCCGGAACGCACCGCTTCGGCCGCTGAGCGGACCGGGCGGTGTCCGGCCCCCGGTCAGCCGGTGGCCGCCGGCTCGAGCGTCAGCGTGTCGACCGTGGACGCGTCGACCGCGTCGGCGCCGAAGGACCAGTCGAGCAGTTCGCCGTCGACCCACTTGTCCGTCTGGTCGGTGTAGTGCGCGCTGAACGCGTGCCCCGAGGCGCCGGTGAGGTTGATCCAGCGGGACTTGTCCCAGTCGCCGACGTTCACCACCATCCGCATCGACGGCACCCAGATGACGTCGTATCCGCCGGCCGCGTTCCAGCCGGTGGCGTCGACCGCCGCCTCGCCGCCGCCGAGGTTCCACGGACCGCGGTTCAGCGCCCGCTGGAGCAGGCCCGGGCCCGAGGTGCCGAGGGTCTGGTTCTTCAGCGTCAGCTGGTGCAGCCGGCCCCAGCTCCAGGTGGAGATGTCCTTGCCGAGCTTGGCGGTCAGCTCCCAGCGGGCGTCGTCCATGGCGCGGGCGAAGAGCTGGTCGCGGTTGTCGATGGCCTTCTCGCGGCCCTGGGCGGGCACCTTCCACCAGGCGTTGTCCTCGTCGTCGAGGATCTTCTCGACGACCTCGTTCCAGCGGTCGCCGCCGTCCGGCTGCGCCGAGTCGGCGTCGCGCTGGCCGCATTCGCGGACGAGCTTGTTCTGCTCGTCGACGGGTGCGTTGGAGTCGGCGTGGGTGACGTTGATGCAGTCGCCCTCGACCCGCAGCTCCTTCGGCAGCTTGTTGCCGAAGGCCAGCATCAGGATGTTGCGCCAGACGCCGTTGAAGTACGCGGCGGCGGCCGAGTCGGAGTCCTGGGTGTAGTCCCAGCCCTCCAGCAGCTTCTGCGCCTCGCGGACGTCCTTGTCGGCGATGTTGATGCTCAGCAGCTTGGGCACCAGCAGCGCGGCGATCTCGCTGGTGTTGTCCATCTGCATCTTCTGCATGTCCTCGGTCGAGATCTTCTCGCCGCCCTTGATCTTCGACGCGATGAGGTCGTTGATCCGCTGGCTGCGGGTGCCGTAGCCCCAGTCCTTGGTCAGCAGCTCGGGGTACTTCTCGTCGACGACCGCCTGGTTCGCGGTGACGATGTAGCCGCGCTCCGGGTTGTACTCGTACGGCAGCTCGCTGAAGGGGATCGGGTCCTTCTCCCAGCCGTACTCCGAGGACCAGCCGGGGCTCGGCAGGGTGCCGTCGCCGGACTTGCGGACCGGGATCCAGCCGGGGGCCTGGTAGCCGATGTTGCCCTTGGTGTCCGCGTAGACGAGGTTCTGCGAGGGCACCTCGAAGTGCGCGGCGGCGTCGCGGAAGGACGCGAAGTCGTCGGCGCGGTCGAGCTCGAACACGGCGTCCATGGAGTGGCCGGGCTGGAGCGCGGTCCACTTCAGCGAGACGGCGTAGCCGGAGGCGCGGTCGGGTGCGGCGCCCGCGACCGGGGCCTTCTGACCGACCTTCTCCAGCTCGCCGCTGCGGTCGGAGACGAGCGGGCCGTTGTTGGTCTCGCGGACGGTGATCTTCCGGCTCTTCCCGCCGGCGACCTTGATGGTCTCCTCCCGCGTGGTGAAGGGGACCGTCTTGCCGTCGTAGAGGTAGCCGTCGGCGGAGACCTTCTCCAGGAAGAGGTCGGTCACGTCGGCGCCGAGGTTGGTGAGCCCCCAGGCGATGTCCTGGTTGTGGCCGATGATCACACCGGGCATGCCGGAGAAAGTGTACCCGGCGGTGTCGTACTGGCACTTCGCCGAGACCGTGCGGCAGTGCAGCCCCATCTGGTACCAGAGCGAGGGCAGCATCGGCGCCAGGTGCGGGTCGTTCGCCAGCAGCGGCTTGCCGGTGGTGGTGTGCGCGCCGGAGACGACCCAGGAGTTCGAGCCGATGCCGTTGCCGTTCGGGCCGAGCAGCGCCGGGATCTCGTCCAGCGTGTCGGAGAGCGCGCCGAGCTGGGTGTCGAGCCCCTCGGTGGCACCGGCGACGGTGTCCCCGTCGACGGTGGTGTCGCTCGCCTCGGCGTCCGGGTCGAACTCTCCGGTGACGGAGGAGACCGCGCCCTCGCCGACGATCGTCTCGTGCTTGTCGTACGGGTACTCCGGGTACAGGTCCGCGATCTGCTTCGCCGAGAGCCTGCTGGTCATCAGCGAGCGGTCGATCTCGTCCTGCATGTTGCCGCGCAGGTCCCAGGCCATCGCCTTCAGCCACGCGACCGAGTCGACCGGGGTCCACTTGGTCGGCTTGTAGTCGTTGGTCAGGTTGAGCGCCGCGTACTCGACGGAGATGTCCTTGCCGTCCTTGCCCTTCAGATAGGCGTTGACGCCGTCCGCGTAGGCCTGGAGGTTCTTCTTGGTGTCGGCGCTGAGGACCGTGTCGTACTCCTCCTGCGCGACCTTGCGCCAGCCGAGCGTGCGGAGGAAGGAGTCGGTCTCGACCTGGCTGGAGCCGAACATCTCGGAGAGCCGTCCGGCCGTCATGTGACGGCGGACGTCCATCTCGTAGAAGCGGTCCTGTGCCTGGACGTAGCCCTGGGCGCGGAAGAGGTCGGCGTCGGTGTCGGCGTAGACCTGGGGGATGCCGTAGTCGTCGCGTTTGACCTCGACGTCTCCGGTCAGGCCCGGGAGCGGGATCGATCCGGTGGTCTGCGGGTACGAGGCCCGGACCGTGGCGACGGACCAGTACGCGCCGTACCCGACACCCGCGACCAGCGCCAGGACCAGGACGATCACGATTCTGCGGGCGCGTCGCCCCTTCTTCCTGCCGGTTTTCTTCGCAGCGGAAGGACCGGCAGAGACGGTTGTGTTGGCGGGCATCGCTGTCCTTCGAGGGGCAGGGTGGTCCTGGGAGTGCAAGGGCAACCATAGGCGCAGCGCCGATCCGACTCGGACGCGGTGGGGGGCTGCGGGCATCCGCACACAGGTCGTACACATACTCGAAGGCGTCAAGAAAGCGTTAAAGATTAGGTAAGGTAACGAAGTACCTGGTCGCCGGGAACCTGCCCGGCGGTCCTGCGCGGGGAAGGAAACGAGCCCTGACTGTCCACACGCTCAACGAACTCCTGCTGGTCTCGTCGCTCGTCCTGCTCGTCGCGGTGGCGGCGGTACGGATCTCCTCGCGCAGCGGGCTTCCCAGCCTGCTCCTGTACCTCGGCATCGGCATCGCGCTGGGACAGGACGGCATCTTCGACGTCCAGTTCGACAACGCGGAACTCACCCAGGTGATCGGCTACGCCGCCCTGGTCGTGATCCTCGCCGAGGGCGGACTGGGCACGAAGTGGAAAGAGGTCAGGCCGGCGCTTCCGGCCGCGGCCGTGCTCTCGACCGTGGGCGTGGGCATCAGCGTGGGCGTCACGGCGGCGGGAGCGCACTACCTCGTCGGGCTGGAGTGGAAGCAGGCGCTCATCATCGGCGCGGTGGTCTCCTCCACGGACGCCGCCGCCGTCTTCTCCGTCCTCCGCAAGGTCCCGCTGCCCTCCCGGATCACCGGCGTGCTGGAGGCGGAGTCCGGCTTCAACGACGCCCCGGTGGTCATCCTCGTCCTCGCGTTCTCCACGATCGGACCGGTCGAGCACTGGTACGTCCTGGTCGGCGAGATAGCCCTCGAACTCGCCATCGGCGCGGCCATCGGCCTCGCCGCGGGCTGGCTCGGCGCCTACGCGCTGCGCCACGTCGCGCTGCCCGCCTCCGGCCTCTACCCGATCGCCGTGATGGCCATCGCGGTCACCGCGTACGCGGAGGGCGCCATCGCGCACGGCAGCGGGTTCCTCGCCGTCTACCTGGCCGCCATGGTGCTGGGCAACTCCAAGCTGCCGCACTGGCCGGCCACCCGGGGCTTCGCCGACGGGCTCGGCTGGCTCGCCCAGATCGGCATGTTCGTCCTGCTCGGCCTGCTCGTCACCCCGCACGACCTGCTCGACGACTTCTGGCCCGCGGTGGTCGTGGGCCTGGTGCTCACCGTGGTGGCCCGGCCGCTCTCGGTCTTCCTGAGCCTGGCGCCCTTCCGGCTGCCCAAGCGCGAGAAGACGCTGATGTCGTGGGCGGGGCTGCGCGGCGCCGTCCCCATCATCCTCGCCACCATCCCGATGGTGGCCGGCATCGACGGCTCCACCCGCGTCTTCAACATCGTCTTCGTGCTGGTCATCGTCTACACGCTGATCCAGGGGCCGACGCTGCCCTGGCTCGCCAAGGCGCTGAAGATCGCCGAGGACCCGTCCGAAGCCGCCGACCTGGGCATCGAGTCCGCGCCCCTGGAACGGCTGCGCGGGCATCTCCTCTCCGTCGCGATCCCGGCGAAGTCGCGGATGCACGGCGTGGAGGTGGGCGAGCTCCGCCTCCCGGCCGGATCCGCCGTCACCCTGGTGGTCCGCGACGGTACGAGCTTCGTTCCCGCCCCCGCGACCGTGCTGCGGCGCGGCGACGAGCTCCTGGTGGTCGCCACCGACCCGGTGCGCGACGCGACCGAGGCCCGGCTGCGGGCGGTCGGCGAGGGCGGCAAGCTGGCCGGCTGGCTGCACGCGGGGCAGCGCCCCGGCGGCCCGGCGGACGACGACGCGGTGGCCCGCCTCGCCCGCGCCACCCACCTGGACCGGCTCGCCCACACCATGCAGCGGCTCAGCGGCGCGACGGACGGGCCCGAACCCGCCCCGAAGGCCCGGCGCGGCAG
>NZ_JBHWYX010000049.1:0-63259 GCF_042728795.1 Streptomyces sp. NPDC060184 | reverse complement strand
ACTGGCCCCGGCCGCTGACGCGGCCGGGTCTTCGCGCGTCCTCACCTCTTCCGACCGGACCGTGCCTGCCCCGCTCCCGACGTAGACCCCAGAGCCGTCCCGTACGATTGGGAGCGCTCCCAAATTTGGTGCTCTTCGGCAGCCCCCGGGTCCGGAAACGTGTCAAGGGAATCTTTCGACAGGGCTTGGTTCGACATATTCGACTGTGAGAAGTTGACGGCGAAACGGGAGGCGGACATGGTGTCAGCACGCGTACGGGGCGGCGGGCGGCCGACGCTCGAAGAGGTGGCCGTCAAAGCGGGCGTGGGCCGCGGCACGGTCTCCCGCGTCATCAACGGATCGCCGCGGGTCAGCGACCAGACCCGCGAAGTGGTCGAAGCCGCCATCGCCGAACTGGGATACGTACCCAATCGCGCGGCTCGTGCCCTGGCCGGAAACCGCACCGACGCCATCGCGCTCGTGGTACCGGAGCCCGAGGCCCGCTTCTTCGCCGAGCCGTACTTCTCCGACATCGTGCGCGGGGTGGGCGCCGCACTCGCCGACACCGACATGCAGCTGCTCCTCACCCTCGCCGGGAACGACCGCGAGCGCCGCAGACTCGCCCAGTACCTCACCGCGCACCGCGTGGACGGCGTCCTGCTCGTCTCCGTGCACGCCGACGACCCACTGCCCGAACTCCTGGAACAGCTCGGCATGCCGTGCGTCATCAGCGGTCAGCGCGGCGCCGACGAACCGCTCGCCTCGGTCGACTCCGACAACTTCCAGGGCGGTCGCACCGCCGTCGCCCACCTCATCGAGCAGGGGCGCCGCACCATCGGCACCATCACCGGCCGGCTGGAGGTCTACGGCGCCCAGCGCCGCCTGGACGGGTACCGCAAGGCCCTCGCGGAAGCCGGCCTCGCCCCGGACGAACGCCTCATCGCCCTCGCCGACTTCACCGAGGAGGGCGGCGCCCGCGCCATGCGCGAGCTGCTCGCCCGCCACCCCGACCTGGACGCCGTCTTCGCCGCCTCCGACGTGATGGCGGCGGGCGCCCGCCACGTACTGCGCGAGGCCGGCCGCCGCATCCCGGACGACGTGGCCATCGTCGGCTTCGACGACTCCGTGGTGGCCCGTCACATGGAACCCGGCCTCACCAGCGTCCGCCAGCCGATCGAGGAGATGGGACGCGCCATGACCGAGGTCCTGCTGCAGCAGATCACCGACCCCACCGACGAGCGCCGGCACCTGGTGCTCCCGACCGAACTGGTCGTCCGCGCCTCCTCGTGAGACCTCCGAACGGCTCCCGGGCCGTGGACGCGGCCGTCGAACGGGCCGTTCGGGCAAGACCGGGGGATGGCGACGGGGCAGCCGTCGGGCGGGGGCCGTCGGGTCTCGCGACGGGGCAGCCGTCGGGCGGGGGAGCGCCCCGCTCAGGCCGCGTCGGCCGCCGCGTCGGACGGGCCTCCCGCACCCTCGCGCGCGATGCCACGCAGCCACCGCCGGGCCTCGCGGGGACGGTCGAACCGCACCACCCGCAGCGCTACCTCGCGCGGCGCCCCGGTCCGCCTGCCGATCTCCGTACGCCGCTCCGCGTGCCCGTACCAGGACGACAGCACGGGGTGGTCCCGCGACAGCCACTCCACGGCCCGCTCCCGGTTCCCGCCGAAGATCCGGCGCCGCGTCACCGTCCGCAGCAGCGAGCGCCGCAACACCCTCGGCATGACCACCCACCGGGGGTAGTCCAGCCACACCACCGTGTCGGCCCTCTCCCAGACGAGGTCACGGACCTCCGGGTACCCGTACGAGTCGAAGATCCAGCGGTCCTCCTCGACGATCGCCGCCACCGCGCGCCCGAACTCCGCGCTCACCGTCCACCCGGGCCCGGAGAAGTGGAGCGCGTCCATCTCGTACCAGGGCACACCCAGCCGCGCCGCGAGGGCCCGCGCGAGGGTGGACTTGCCGGCACCGGTGATGCCGACGACCAGGATGCGTCGCATCGGGGCAGCGTAAGCCCCCGGCCGGAGTCGGCGGCGGGCCCCCGGCCGGAGCCGCGCCCGCCCGGCACGTCCACTGCGGGGGGATCGGTAAGGGAAAGGGAAAATTTCACATGGTCACCACATCGACTCCACTGCGCGGGCTACAGTGCGCCAGGTACGGCGAGTGTGTGACGCACCACACCTGGTCACACATCGAGCCGCCGGGTGCGTTCCGGAGCGGCCGTGCATCTGGGGGGCCACATGCGCACCATGGTCAAGGGCGCGAACGTCGGGCTGTCCACGCTGAGCGAGGACGTCGGATCGGTCGTCGTGAGCCTGGGCTGGAGCAGCGCCACGGGGGAGGGCGACGCGGACGTCTCGGTGCTGTTGCTCGACGAGAACGGCAAGGTGCGGGACGACACCGACTTCTGCTTCTACAACACCCCGGTAGCGGGTGACGGAAGCGTGCAACTCCTCGGGAAGACGCCCTCCGCCGACGGTGACGAGGACCGGATCAGCTTCGACCTCGACGCGGTTCCGGCATCCGTCGACCGTCTGGTCGTCGCGGCCAGCTGTTATGGAGGCGCCCGGTTCGGCGAGCTCGACGACCTGCGGCTCACCCTTGCGGACAGTTCGGGCGAAGGGCTGCTCTCGTTCGCCGTCGAAGAGGCGGGCGAGGTCAGCGCTCTCGTCTTCGGCGAGCTCTACCGGCGCGCCGGCGAGTGGAAGTTCCGAGCGGTCGGACAGGGGTACGCCTCCGGACTGGCAGGTCTGGCCACGGACTTCGGCGTGGACATCGACGACGACGCGGCGACGGAGGCCGAGGCCGAGGCCGAAGGGGGGCCCGAAGAAGGGGCCCCGGCGGAGGAGGGCGCTCCGGCGGCCCCCGTGCCCCCCGGACCGGATGAGGCGGCGCCAGAGGCTCCTTCCGGTGCACCCGGGGCCACCGTGCCCTCTCCCCGGAGCGCGGCCGACACGGCTGCGGTGCCCGAGGCGGCGGTGCCCGTCGCCCGTCGTCCCCGTACCGCCCGGAAAAAGGTCACCATCCAGCGGACGGCGAAGAAGTCGCTCGCGGAGACCGACGCCTGGCAGCCGGCCCGGCTCTTCCCCGTACCGGCCCTCAGGAGCGACCGGGAGCGCGAGACCCGGGCCACGTCCGTCGTCCTCGCGGTGATGGCCCAGGTCCCCGAGTTCGGACGGCGGCTCACCGCCGGATTCGGCGCACCCGCGGGACGCATGGAGACGTTCACCGAGGTGTCGCTGCCGCACGGGGACACCCCGAAGCGACCGGACGGCGTGATCCGTGTCGAGCGCGCGGGCAAGCTCTGGACCGCCCTGGTGGAGACGAAGACGAACGGCAACCCCCTCAAGGACGACCAGGTCCAGGCGTACATGGACATCGCCGCCCGCCGGGGGTACGAGGCCGTCATCACGCTCTCCAACGACGTGGCGCTGGAAGGCAGTCCGCTGGTCTCGGTACGCGTGGACGGGCGCCGCAAGCACAAGGTCGCCCTCTGGCACCTCTCCTGGGCGGACGTCGCTCACCAGGCGCAGATGCTCATCCGGCACGAGGGAGTCGGCAACGCCGCGCACGTCTGGATCCTCGCGGAACTGCTTCAGTACCTTCAGCACGAGAACTCCGGCTGCCACGGCTTCCAGAACATGGGCGCCGCGTGGGTCCCGGTCCGCAAGGGAATCGACGAGGAGACGCTCTGCGTGGGCGACCCCCGGGCCGTACAGGTCATCGAGAGCTGGGAACGCCTGGTACGCCAGGTCTGTCTGCGGCTGGGCGGCGAACTCGGGCAGAAGGTGCTGCCTCTTCAGCGCACCCGGCGCGGCGCGGACCCGACCGGGCGGCGTACCGAGCAGGCCGATCACCTGTGCGCGCAGGGCCGGTTGGAGGCCGGACTCCGCATCGAGGGCATGCCGGGCGCGCTGACGCTGACGGCGGACCTGCGGACGGGGAAGCTCCGGACCTCCGTCGAGGTGCCCTGGGGCGGGCAGGGCTACCCGCTGAGCCGGGTCAAGCGGTTCCTGCGGCAACTCGACTCCGCCCCCGCCGATCTGCACATCGAGACGCTCCTCGACGGGGACTCGCCCGGCCCGCGCGGCACGCTGGAGCGTCTGCGGCCCGAGCCCGCCGACCTGCTCCCCAAGGACGGATCGGGGATCACCGGGTTCCGGCTCTCCCTCCTCAAGGGCATGGGCAGCGGTCGCGGCAGCGCCGAGTCGGGGTTCATCCGGAGCGTCGACGACGCGGTGCACCGGTTCCACACCACGGTCATCGCGCACCTCGACACCAGGAGCGCGCCGCGAGGCCGGGCCGGGGAGGTGCCCCGGGTGGGCTGAGCCGCCCGGACCGGGCCCGGGAGGGCCGGGTCTGTCCGGACCCGGCCCGCCCGGGCCGGTCTCCTCAGACAGGGCTCCTCAGGGCCGGCTGCGCAACGGGTGGTCCGCCGGGACCTCGATCACCGCGATGCGCAGCCCGTCCGGATCGGCGATCCACATCTCGATCAGCCCCCACGGCTCCTGGACGGGGGGACGCAGAATCGGTACCCCGCGTGCGCGCAGTTCCTCGTGGGCGGCGGCGACATCCGCGACCTGGAGCCAGAGCCGCAGGTCGGGGGAGGGCGGGGTGTCGCCCCGGCCGGAGACTTCGAGGAACCCACCGCCCAGGAAGTAGACCGTGCCGCGCTCCGGACCGGTACCGAACTCGCGGTGGACGGCCAGGCCGAGGTCCTGGCCGTAGAAGGCGCGGGTGCGCTCGGGGTCGGTGGGACGCAACAGCGTCCTGCTGCTCAGTACGTGCACCATGCCCACCGACGTTACGCCGGTCATGGGCCCGGCCCGGGAACTTCCGGGCGGAGGCGGGCCTCGTCCTTGCCGACGGGCACGGGCACGGGCACGGGCAGCGGGCAGTGGGCAGCGGGCCGCCGGCGGCAGGACGGTGACGGCGCCGGGGGTGGTGACGGTGGGTAGGGTGTGCGCGCACGGAAGAGAGGGACGACATGGAGAACGCCGGCCACGAGGTGGTCTCGTGTGCGGGGTGCGGCACCCGGCTGTCCGTGCCGGTGCGCGAGGTGCGTCCGCCCACGGAGGGCGAGGCGTGGACGCCGCTTGACTCTCCCGTGGACCCCTGCCCGCCGAGGATGGCGGCAGGGACCTTCGCCCGTGACCCGAAGCCGGGGCGTATCACCCGGGGCACGCTGAACAAGGGCTCCGAGGCTTCTGGGGCAGAGCGCGGGGCGGCGGGGGATCTGCTGCTGAGCCCGGGCGACGTGGTCGGTACCACGGAGATCCAGGGCCGTTGGGGCGGCTGCTGCGGGCCCGCAGGGCACGATGGGCCCAATCTCGCCTGCGCAGGGTGCGGGGCGGAGGTCGGGCTGTGGATCGGCGACTGCTACACCTGGCTGGAGGTCGTCCTCGACGGGCACCTGGTCAGCCGTTCCCCGTCGGCGTGATCCCGTTTCGCTCCGCGGCACGCCCTCTCCTTCAGAAGACGGCCCGTCCGGTGTGATCTGCCCGTCCGGTGTGATCCTCGGTCCTGACGAGGGCGGGACCGGCGTCGCGGACCGGATCGCTGCGGCTCCCGGTGAGCGGCTCCCGGCCGTTCCCGCCTCCGGCGCCCGTTCCGGCGCCGGGGCGACCATTCCGGCCCCTCTGGCCCCAGAAGCGATCCTGCTGTGCCCCGGCCCCTCCCCGCCGCCCCCGTGCACGCGCTCCGGGACGCCGTCGGGCCGCGCCCCGGTGCGTTCTTGTGCGGAACCTGGACGACCGGCTCTACGGGTGGAGCACCACGGTCAGTGCCCCTGCGCGTCGAAGTGCCGTACTCGCGGGTCTCGTCCACCAGGCACTCGCCGACATCGCGTGCGACTGCTCGAATCATGGCGGGATCCTCTGCACCCCTCCCGCCCCGGTGGCGGTCGCCCTTATCCTGCTCGCATGACCTCTCTCAGGTCCGATGCCACCAAGGCGCGCCCGCTGCCCGCGGTGAACGCGGACATCCGCGCGCTGTGGCAGCGCGGCGGTGGTCGGCTGTCGCCCGAGGGGCGGCGCGCGTACGAACGACTCCTCGCCGAGTGGACCGCGGCCGTTCGGGGGGACACCGCCGAGGCTGCCTGACCTGCGGGCGGCCATCACCGCGCACGCCAGGGGAATCGAGCGGACCGGTACGAGGTGGAGAGGGCATGCGAGGCTGCTGCGCCACGTCACCTGCCAGGTGACGCCCGCTGCCAGGTGACGCCCGCTGCCAGGTGACGCCCCCTGCCAGGTGACGCGACCTGCTTCGTGACGCGGTCCCGCTTTCGTCGCTCCACGATGCTTGTCCAGCGGGGGGACGACGGGGCGGGCGTGTTCCCGTGGGGTTCCCAAGGCTCCGGACATGATGAAGGCCCGGCCTGCTTCCGCAGGCCGGGCCTTCATCACTTGGGGTGAGTAACGGGACTCGAACCCGCGACATCCTGGACCACAACCAGGTGCTCTACCATCTGAGCTATACCCACCATGTTCGTCCGGGCGTTTCCGACCGGCCGAGAAAAAGTGTACAGGGTTTTCGGGGGTGCTCGCGCCACCTTTCCGGGGCCCCCTCCGCGGCCCCGTCCACAGGCCCTTCCGGGCCCGTGAACAGGGGGTTCGCGGGGGTGCGGACCTCTGGGTCCTAGGGCGTGTGTCGAAAGTCCCGCCTGTCCGGCGACGCCCGGCACGCACGCTCGCCGCGTTGTCGGGATCACCCCGATACATCCAGTATCGGGGCGACCCTCCGCCTTGCGATCGCACGCACCGGACGCCGCCGAACCCGCCCTCCGGGCGGACGGCGCCACTTTCGACACACGCCCTAGTGCTCGGCCGGCACCACGTGGCGGGCGGCGATCTCCTTGGCGCGGTCCGAGTCCGGGCCGGGCTGGGGCACGAAGACGGCCTCGCGGTAGTAGCGCAGCTCCGCGATGGATTCGCGGATGTCGGCCAGTGCCCGGTGGTTGCCGCTCTTGTCCGGGCTGTTGAAGTACGCCTTCGGGTACCAGCGCCGGGCCAGCTCCTTGATGGAGGACACGTCGACGATGCGGTAGTGGAGGTACTCCTCCAGCGCCCGCATGTCGCGCGCGAGGAAGCCCCGGTCGGTGCCGACGGAGTTTCCGCAGAGCGGGGCCTTGCCCGGCTCCTTCACGTGCTCGCGCACGTACGCCAGCACCTGGGCCTCGGCGTCGGCCAGGGTGGTGCCCCCGGCCAGCTCGTCGAGGAGGCCCGAGGTGGTGTGCATACGCCGCACCACCTCGGGCATGGTCTCCAGGGCCGCGTCCGGCGGGCGGATCACGATGTCCACCCCTTCGCCGAGCACGTTCAACTCCGAGTCGGTGACCAGAGCCGCCACCTCGATGAGTGCGTCGTCCGTCAACGAGAGCCCGGTCATCTCGCAGTCGATCCATACCATGCGGTCGTTCATGCGCCCCACCCTACGGGGCGCTCCGCTGTCCCGGCAGGGCCGGGCGCCCGCCGGGGTAGCCGTCCGGGCTCCGGTCCGGCCGGTCCGGGAGGACCGGGGTGCCCGGGGAGGCGGCGAACGCCGCCAGCCCCGTGGAACTGCCCGGCATCCGCCGTACCGCCGACGCGACCTGGGCGGGCACCACCGCCTCCACCGCGCCGGGCTCCGGTCCCGACCCCGGGCGGCGGGCCCGGTAGGCGGCCCGGTACGCGGCGGGGGAGGAGCCCAGCTGGCGGCGGAAGTGGCCGCGCAGCGCCACCGGTGAACGGAAGCCGCAGCGGCCCGCGACCTCGTCCACCGAGTAGTCCGACGTCTCCAGCAGCCGCTGCGCCTGGAGCACCCGCTGGGTGATCAGCCACTGGAGCGGCGCGCTGCCGGTGAGCGAACGGAAGCGCCGGTCGAAGGTGCGGCGGCTCATGTACGCGCGGGCCGCCAGCGTCTCCACGTCGAACTGCTCGTGCAGGTGTTCCAGGGCCCAGGCCACGACCTCGGCGAGCGGGTCGGAGCCGATCTCTTCGGGTAAAGACCTGTCGAGGTAGCGCTCCTGACCGCCGCTGCGGCGCGGTGGCACCACGAGACGGCGGGCCAGCGCTCCGGCGGCCTCCGTGCCGTGGTCCGTCCGCACGATGTGCAGGCAGAGGTCGATCCCGGCGGCCGTCCCCGCCGAGGTGAGCACGTCACCGTCGTCGACGAACAGTTCGCGCGGATCGACGTGCACCGACGGATAGCGCTTGGCCAGCGTCGGCGCGTACATCCAGTGCGTCGTCGCCGGGCGGCCGTCCAGCAGGCCGGCTGCCGCGAGGACGAACGCCCCGGTGCAGAGCCCGACGATGCGGGCGCCCTCCTCGTGGGCGCGGCGCAGCGCGTCGAGCGCCTCGACCGGAGGCGGGGAGGTGATCGAACGCCAGGCGGGCACCACCACGGTGCCTGCCCTGCTGATCGCCTCCAGGCCGTACGGCGCGGTGAGTTCGAGGCCGCCGGTGGTGCGCAGCGGCCCTTCCTCCCCGCCACAGACCAGCAGGCGGTAGCGGGGAACACCCGCGTCCTGCCGGTCGATGCCGAAGACGGAGAGCGGGATGGAGCTCTCGAAGATCGGGCCACCGCTGAACAGCAGTACGGCTACGACTTCCCGGCGTCGCCGCCCGGCCAACTTCCGTGCGGCCTCCGTTGCGGATGCGGAGTCCTGGCTCATGACGCTAAGCCCCCCTCGGTGTTCGCGTCTCCCTGGTCCCTACAGGCCTGTCGCTCCTGCACGTGTCCCCTCGGTGCCGCACGTGTCCCCAGTGCTCGATTTCAAGATCGAACCTACTGCGTCCCGCGATGCCGAAATGACACGTTCCCCCGTCGGCTCAATGTCGACAAGGCAACGTGGCGTGAAGCGTTCGATCACGAAGCGTTCCACTCGCGAGCGGCACTGTGAAGTGCGCGTCGCGATCATGGCCCGTCCGCGTCGGGTGAAAGCGTACCGCGCGGTCCGTTCCTGCCAGGTGACAAGTGCAAATGAGAGGCACAACGCCAAGGTTTCGGCGCAGATGTGAAGTTGGCCGAAAATCGACGTCCGCGCGCGCGGGATTCGGTCATGCTCCGGCGCGCTCCCCGCGCACCCGGGGTCCTGTCGGGCACGCCCCCCGCGCACCTGCGGAAAAGCTCGCCGGGGGATCTTCCCCGCTCCTGCCGACCGACGGAGGGGGCGCGAACGGAGCGGGCCGGACGAGGCGCGCGAGCCCGGCGGATCAACGGATTCACCGGCGCACGCAAGGGAATCGGCTTGCGCCCGGTGCGCCTGTTCGTGCGCCCTCATGCGCTCGTTCCCGGCCTGGCTCGGAGGGCCGGGGCGGCGACGGGTACGGGCGGTCGCCATGCGCGCGCTCCGGGTGCGCACTCCGGCGCGCCGAGGCCGTCGCCGGCGTGTCGGGGTGGCCAACAGGGGCCGTTCCGGGGGGTGGTTCGGGGTGTGCGCCGTGGTTCGAAGACCCTCTCCGAGCCATACCGGCCCGTCGGAAAAACGGGGTGAAGGGTCCTCTCCGACGCCGCGACGCTCGGTGTACGGACCAACCGGCATTGCCAACCGCCCTCGCCTCGTGCATGCTCCCCCAAAGCGCGTCACGCGCTTTGCGGCGGTCTGGGCGGTGGAGGAGTGGCGCCGTACCCTTGGGGGTAAAGGGTTGGAAAGATGATTCCCGGACAACAGCCCGACAGCAGCCCGGGACAGCAGCCCGCGACCACCGTCGTCGGACCCTCGTCCTGGACGGTCGTCGGACACAAGTCCACAGCCCCGCACGGCAGCCGCTCCCCGCAGCCGCACCCGTCCCCCTAGCCGTTCCTTCCTCACGAGGACTCTCTTCGCCGAGACACCGATGGCCGGTCACGAATCCCCTGAACCCGCAGACCGCAAGCAGGTAACCGACCACGGGTCGGACCCCCTGACGGTCGAAGAAACACGTCATTCCTGCGACCCGGCCTTCCGGCACGGCGTCGTGGTCGGTTTCGACGGCTCCACGTCCAGTGAGCGAGCCCTCGCCTATGCGATCGGCATGGCCTGCAGATCCGGCTCCGGACTGATCATCGTGCACGTCGCCAACCGGCTCCCGACCACCGTCTGGGCAGGCTGTGAACCCCCCGTCTTCGTCGACGTACCCGATCACCGCACCGAGGTGCTCGGGCTCGAACTGGCCTGCGCGGAGTACCTCTCCGAGGTGCCGTGGGTGCTGGTCGAGCGCGGCGGCGACATCTGCCACGAACTGGAAGAAGTCGGCCGCGAGTACGCGGCCGACGCGATCGTCGTCGGGTCGACGCACGGACTGGTGGGCCGGATCTTCGGCTCCGTGGCCGGCCGTCTCGCCCGCCGCGCGCAACGCCCCGTCGTCGTCATCCCCTGATTCCGCATGCCGACCGGTCCCGACGGACGCCCCGACGGGTGACTCGACGAACGCCCCCATGGGCCCCGGACGGTGGACCGCTGCCGGGTTGACGATCCGTCAACCCGCAGCCACTGCACATCAGTACACCGGGTCATCCGAACCTTCCGCGCATGACGTAAGCGGGCGCACACCACGATCAGGTGGTGTGCGCCCGCTTCTCGTCGCCCTCGGCCCGCCCCGGGGCTGAGCTGTCGGTGGGGGGAGTGCGGGGCTCTACTCGACGGTGACGGACTTCGCCAGGTTGCGCGGCTTGTCGATGTCACGGCCCATGGCCAGCGCCGTGTGGTACGCGAAGAGCTGGAGCGGGATGCCCATGAGGATCGGGTCGAGCTCGTTCTCGTTCTTCGGCACGACGATGGTGTGGTCCGCCTTCTCCTGGACCTGGTGCGCGACGGCGAGGATCCGGCCGCTGCGCGCCTTGATCTCCTCCATCGCGGCCCGGTTCTTCTCCAGCAGGTCGTCGTCCGGCACGATCGCCACGGTCGGCATCGCGGGCTCGATCAGGGCCAGCGGCCCGTGCTTCAGCTCGGAGGCCGGGTACGCCTCGGCGTGGATGTACGAGACCTCCTTGAGCTTCAGCGAGGCCTCACGGGCCACCGGGTAGCCCCGCACGCGGCCGATGAACATCATCGACTTGGCGTCCGCGTACTCGGCGGCCAGGCGCTTGATCTCGTCCTCGTTCGCCAGGATCTCGCTGATCTGCTCCGGCAGCCGGCGCAGACCCGCGATGATCCGCTTGCCGTCCGCGACCGACAGGTCACGGATGCGGCCCAGGTGCAGGGCGAGCAGCGCGAAGGCGACCACGGTGTTGGTGAAGCACTTGGTGGAGACCACGCAGACCTCGGGGCCCGCGTGGACGTACGTACCGCCGTCGGCCTCCCGGGCGATCGCGGAGCCCACGACGTTGACGACGCCGAGCACCCGGGCGCCCTTGCGCTTCAGCTCCTGGACGGCCGCCAGCACGTCGTAGGTCTCGCCGGACTGGGAGACGGCGACGTAGAGGGTGTCGGGGTCCACGACCGGGTTGCGGTAGCGGAACTCGGAGGCGGGCTCGGCGTCCGCGGGGATGCGGGCCAGCTCCTCGATCAGCTGGGCGCCGATCTGGCCGGCGTGGTACGAGGTGCCGCAGCCGAGGATCTTGATCCGGCGCACCCCGCGCGCCTCGCGGGCGTCCAGGTTGAGGCCGCCCAGGTGCACGGTGGAGAAGCGGTCGTCGATACGGCCCCGCAGCACGCGGTCGACCGCCTCGGCCTGCTCCGAGATCTCCTTGTGCATGTACGTGTCGTGGCCGCCCATGTCGTACGACTCGGCCTCCCACTCCACGGTGGTCGGCGTGGCCGTCGTGGTCGAGCCCTCCGTGGTGTACGTACGGAAGTCGTCGGCCTTGAGGGTGGCCATCTCGCCGTCGTCGAGGGTCACGACCTGGCGGGTGTGGGCGACGAGGGCCGCGACGTCGGAGGCGACGAACATCTCCTTCTCGCCGATGCCGAGGACGACCGGGGAGCCGTTGCGGGCGACGACGATGCGGTCGTTGAAGTCCGCGTGCATCACCGCGATGCCGTAGGTGCCCTCGACGGAGCGCAGCGCCTCGCGGACCTTCTCCTCCAGCGTCTCCGCCTGGGCGCGGGCGACCAGGTGGACCAGCACCTCGGTGTCGGTCTCGGAGAGGAAGACGACGCCGTCGGCGACGAGCTTCGCGCGGAGTTCGGAGGCGTTGTCGATGATCCCGTTGTGGACGACGGCGACCTTGTTCTCGGCGTCCATGTGCGGGTGGGCGTTCTCGTCGCTCGGGGCGCCGTGGGTGGCCCAGCGGGTGTGCGCGATGCCGGTCGTGCCCGCGAAACGCTTGGGGATACGGGCCTCCAGCTCGCGGACGCGGCCCTTCGCCTTGACCATCTTCAGCGTGCCCGGCTTGCCCGCCGCGGCCTTGCTCGTCACGACGATGCCCGCCGAGTCGTAGCCCCGGTACTCCAGCCGCTGCAGACCTTCCAGCAGCAGCGGAGCGACGTCACGCCTGCCGATGTATCCGACGATCCCGCACATGTTTTCTACCCCTCCTACGACGTACAGATGCCCTGCGGTGCCCGGCCCCCGGCGGCGGTCTCAGCCTTTGCCTCAGCCTGCGCCTCGGCCCTTGCCTCAGCCTTCGCCTCAGCCGTAGACGATGCGGCGCAGCTGGCGGAGCGAGAGCTCCGGCGGTGCGACCGCGCGGTGCGGCAGCTCGGCCGCGATCCGCTCGAAGATCTCCGTGTTGACCAGGCCGCCGGACTGCAGTTCGCGGTGGCGGCGCCGGACGAAGGCCTCGGTCGTCTCGTCGAAGAACGCCAGCACGTCGAGTACCACCCTGGCCGCTTCGCCGCGCTGGAGCGAGGTGGAGCGTACGAGGTGGTCGATGAGGTCGTCGTGGGACGAGCGGCGTTCGAGCACTCGTTGATACTGCGTGGGCGAGCAGCCTTATGCAAGAAATCTGCCCGAAATCGGGCAGGAGCTGTGGGAAACATGTGGCGCGTCTGCGCTTACGTCGTCCGTGGGGTCTTCGCGGGGAGGCGTGAGAGAGGCGTGAGGGGAGGTCGCGGGAAGATGGCCGGAAGCGGTCCGCCCGAGCCGACGGCTACGCCCGGTAACCCCTGGGCGGGCCGGGCCGCACCGGCCGATGCGGGCCACCGGGGACGGACACGCTCCGCGACCGGGGCCCCGGGCGCGGGCCGTCGGAGTCCGTCCGCCCGGTCGGTTCCTGGGGCCGGGGTGGCGATCATCCGGCCACCGTGGCCGGATGGGGCGCACCGGGGACGGGTCCGGGCCGGGACAGCCGCGCGCGGAGGGCTCCCGCCGAGTTTCTTACGAGGTCACACCCCGAAGGCGCTCCGGCAGGCGTCGAGCCCCTCGACCGAGACCTCCACCCTGCGGTGCTTCTCCCACCGCGCCCGGTCCAGCCGGAGCCGCTGGAGGGTCACCGGGACTCCGCGCACGGCAGCGAGCGCCGTGCCGTCCGGGAGGTAGCCGAGGCGGCGCGAGACGCCGAGGGACGCCGGGTTGTCGGTCATCGCCGCCGACACGGCGCACTCGGCGCCCAGCCCCGCGAACGCCAGGTGCAACGCGGCGGCCCGCATCTCCGTCCCGAACCCCTGTCGCTGGTGGGCGAGGCCGAGCCAGGAGCCGGTGGACACCTGGCGGGTCACCCCGAAGTCCTTGGCCGTCAGATCCTGCCGCCCGACGACCTCCCCGTCGTGCAGAACGGCGAGGCTCAGCGCCCAGTCGTCCGTGGACCAGTTCGCGATCGTGGACAGCACGTGCTGGAACACCGCCCGCGCCACCGCCCCGGGCTCATCGTCGGTCCACGGCACCGAGAACGGCATCCGGTCCGGTGCGTGCACACCCGCCGCGGCCACCGCCGCGAGCCGGTCGGTCAGGGCGGTGTCCGGGAGCCGGAGTTCGAGCCGGGGCGTACGGACGCGGAGTCCGTAGAGGGGCCAGTGCTCGTACGGGGTCGTCATGGGCGAACCCTGCCGCAGTGCCCGGAGGGGTGTCGACCGGTTATGGAGGAGGTGCGGCGGCTCCGGCGCGCTCGCCGGGGCCGTTTCCCGCGTGCCGGATCGCCGGGCCGTGCACGGCCGTGCACGGCCGTTCGCGCCGGGCGGTTCCGCTCACGCCGCCGGAAGCCCCAACTCCCGGGCGATCAGCATCCGCTGGACCTCGCTCGTGCCCTCGCCGATCTCCAGGATCTTGGAGTCGCGCCACATGCGGGCGACCGGGTACTCGTTCATGAAGCCGTAGCCGCCGTGGATCTGGGTGGCGTCGCGGGCGTTGTCGACGGCGACGGTCGAGGAGTAGAGCTTCGCGATGGCCGCCTCCTTCTTGAAGGGCTCGCCGGCCACCAGCCGGGAGGCGGCGTCGCGCCAGCCCACGCGGGCCATGTGGGCGCGGGTCTCCATGTCGGCGATCTTGAACTGGATGGCCTGGTTGGCGCCGATCGGGCGGCCGAAGGCGTGGCGCTCGGCGGCGTACTTCACCGACTCGTCCACGCACCCCTGGGCCAGCCCGGTCGCCAGGGCGGAGATCGCGATCCGGCCCTCGTCGAGGATGCGGAGGAACTGGGCGTACCCCCGGCCCTCCTCGCCGAGCAGGTTGGCGGCCGGGACGCGGACGTCGGCGAAGGAGAGCTCACGGGTGTCGGAGGCGTTCCAGCCGACCTTGGAGTACGGGGCGGCGACCGTGAAGCCGGGGGTGCCGGACGGGACGACGATCGCGGAGATGCGCGGGGACCCGTCGTCCTTGCGCCCGGTCACGGCCGTCACGGTCACCAACGCGGTGATGTCCGTACCGGAGTTGGTGATGAAGCACTTGGAGCCGTTGATCACCCACTCGCCGGCCGCCTCGTCCAGCACCGCCGTGGTGCGGGTGCCGCCCGCGTCCGAGCCGCCGTCCGGCTCGGTCAGTCCGAACGCGCCCAGCGCCTCGCCCGAGCAGAGCTTCGGCAGCCACCGCCGCTTCTGCTCCTCGGTACCGAAGCGGTACACCGGCATGGCGCCCAGCGAGACACCCGCCTCCAGGGTGATCGCCACCGAGGAGTCGACCCGGGCCAGCTCCTCCAGGGCGATCCCGAGGGCTAGGTAGTCACCGCCCATCCCGCCGTACTCCTCCGGGAACGGCAGCCCGAACAGGCCCATCCGCCCCATCTCCCGCACGATCTCGTAGGGGAACTCGTGGCGTTCGTAGAAGGCGCCGATCTTCGGGGCGACCACCTCGTGGGCGAACTCCTCCACGGTGCGGCGCAGTTCCTCGTGTTCGGCGGCGAGCCGGTGGTCCAGGGACATGGTGGGGTCACTCCTCGGGAAACTCAGCGGGACGCGGGGGACGCGGGGGACGCGGGGGACGCGGGGGGCTCGGGGGACGGCGCCGGGCTCGGCTCAGGACTCGGCGAGAGCGCGCGGACGGTGCGGGACGGGCTCGGGCGGCCCAGCTGCCCGGCCAGCCACACGCTGGTGGCGGTGAGGGCGTCGAGATCGACCCCGGTGTCGATGCCGAGGCCTTGGAGCATCCACACCAGGTCCTCGGTGGCGAGGTTGCCGGTGGCGCTCTTCGCGTACGGGCAGCCGCCGAGGCCGCCCGCCGAGGCGTCGACGGTGGTCACCCCGTGCTGGAGGGCGGCGAGGGTGTTGGCGAGGGCCTGGCCGTAGGTGTCGTGGAAGTGCACCCCGATGGTGTCGGTGCGCACCCCCTCCTCGTTCAGCTCGGCGAGCAGGGTCTGCACATGGCCGGGGGTGGCGACGCCGATCGTGTCGCCGAGGGAGAGCTCGTCGCAGCCGAGGTCCATCAGCGCCTTCGCCACCCGGACGACCTGGTGCACCGGGACCGGCCCCTCCCACGGGTCGCCGAAGCACATCGAGAGGTAGCCGCGCACGTGCACCCGCTCCTCCTTGGCGCGGGCCACGACCGGCTCGAACATCGCCAGTGACTCGGCGACGGACCGGTTGAGGTTGCGGGCGGCGAAGCTCTCCGTCGCGGAGCCGAAGACCGCGATCCGCCGGGCCCCGAGCGCCAGCGCCCGGTCGAGCCCGCGCTCGTTCGGTACGAGGACGGGGAGCGCGACCGCGCCCACCCCGCCCGGCCCCGGCAGGTCGCCGAGCATCGGGAACAGCTGCTCCGCGTCCGCGAGTTGGGGGACCCACTTGGGGTGGACGAAGCTGGTCGCCTCGATGGTGGTGAGACCGGCGGCGGCCAGCCGGTGGATGAACTCGGCCTTCACGGAGGTCGGCAGAGCCGCCTTCTCGTTCTGCAGCCCGTCGCGCGCGCCCACTTCGTGGATACGGACCCGGGCGGGCAGGTCCTGCGCGGCGACGGTCATCGGCAGGGCGGGGCGTTCGGGGGTGTTTTGTCCGGGGGTGGTCATGACTGCCTCTCCGCGTCGGCGGGGGCCGCCGACGGCTCCGGCCCGGTGTCCGGCGCGACCACGGCCAGCACCTGGTCCATGGCGACGGCGGCCCCCGGTGAGACGTCCAGTTCGGTGACGGTCCCGGCGTGCGGGGCGGAGATGACGTGCTCCATCTTCATCGCCTCGACCACCAGCAGCGCCTGCCCCGCCGACACCGCGTCCCCGACCGCCACCTTGACCACGGTGACCGTGCCCGGCATGGGCGCCGCGAGGGTGTCCGCGCCCGCGCGGGCCGCCCCGCTCAGCGACGCCTCCACCGGGTCGTGGTCCCGCACCTGCCAGGTGTCGCCGTCGCGGCCGAGCCACTGCCCGGCGCGCCTGAAGCGGTGCACCACGCCGTCGAGTTCGACGGTCACCCGGTCCGGGCCGACCGTCGCGCCCGGGGGCGCCTCCCGTACCACCGGCTCCTGGCCGGCGGCCCGCAGCGGGAAGGCGAGCGGGGCGGGGGCGCCTCCGGTGCGCCAGCCGCTCGGTACGGAGAACGGGTCCGTCCAGCCGTGCGCGTCCGGGACCGGGGCGAGCGCGCCGGCCCGTACGGCGGCAGCCGCGGCGTACACCTCGTCCGGCACGCCGTCCGGGACCAGCCCCGCCGCCTCGCGCTCCACCAGCCCCGTGTCGAGCTCGCCCGCCACCACCGCCGGATGGGCCAACAGGCGCCGCAGGAAACCGGCGTTGGTCGGTACGCCCAGGATCACCGTGTCCGCCAGGGCCGCCCGCAGCCGGCGCAGGGCGGTCGCCCGGTCGGGGCCGTACGCGATGACCTTCGACAGCATCGGGTCGTACAGCGAACCGACCTCGGTGCCCTCGCTCAGCCCCGAGTCCGTCCGGACCCCGCCGCCCCGCGGTTCGTCCAGGGCGAGCACGGTGCCGCCGGAGGGCAGGAAGCCGCGCGCCGGGTCCTCGGCGCAGACCCGGGCCTCCACGGCGTGCCCGGTGAAGGTGATGTCGTCCTGCGTGTAGGGGAGTTGTTCGCCGGAGGCGACCCGCAGCTGCCACTCCACCAGGTCCAGCCCGGTGATCAGTTCGGTGACGGGGTGCTCGACCTGGAGCCGGGTGTTCATCTCCATGAAGCAGTACGCGGACGGGTCGCCGCCCGGCACGATGAACTCGACCGTGCCCGCGCCGACGTAGCCGCAGGAGCGGGCCGCCCGGACCGCCGCCTCGCCCATCGCCGCCCTGGTCGCCGGGTCGAGCAGCACCGACGGCGCCTCCTCGATCACCTTCTGGTGGCGGCGCTGGAGCGAGCACTCCCGCTCGCCGAGGTGGACGACGTGGCCGTGGGTGTCCGCGAGCACCTGGATCTCGATGTGCCGGGGGCGCTCGATCCACCGCTCCACCAGCAGGGTGTCGTCGCCGAAGGAGGCCGTCGCCTCGCGGCGGGCCCCCGCGATCTCCTCGGCGAGCAGCGCCTCGTCGTGCACCAGCCGCATGCCCTTGCCGCCGCCGCCCGCCGAGGGCTTCAGCAGCACCGGCAGGCCGATCTCCCGTGCCGCGTCGCCGAGTTGGATGTCGGTGAGGCCGCTTCCGGAGGAACCGGGGACCACCGGCACCCCGGCCGCCGCGACCGTCTCCTTCGCCCGGATCTTGTCGCCCATCAGGGAGATCGCGTCGGCGGGCGGCCCGATGAAGACGAGCCCGGCATCCGCGCACGCGCGGGCGAAGGCGGCGTTCTCCGCCAGGAAGCCGTATCCCGGATGGACCGCCTCGGCTCCCGTGCGGCGGGCCGCCTCCAGCAGCGCGGGCACGCTGAGATAGCTCCGCGCGGCGGGCGCCGGGCCGATCCGTACCGCCGTGTCCGCCTCCCGTACGTGCCGGGCTCCCGCGTCCGCGTCGCTGAAGACGGCGACCGAGCGGACGCCGAGGGCGCGCAGCGTCCGGATGACCCGGACGGCGATCTCACCCCGGTTGGCGACCAACACCGTGCTGAACATGGACGACCTCATCTCCTTCTCACCGCGGGACGCATGCGCTCGCTCACCGGCGTGTCTCACATCCGGAAGATGCCGAAGCCGGGGTCGGCCGGATTCCGCTCGGGGAGCGGGGCGTTGGCGCACGCGGTCAGCGCCAGGCCGAGGACCTGCCGGGTGTCCGCCGGGTCGATCACCCCGTCGTCCCAGAGCCGGGCGGTCGCGTAGTAGGCGTTGCCCTGCTCCTCGTACTGGGCGCGGACCGGCGCCTTGAACGCCTCCTCGTCCTCCGCGCTCCAGGCGTCGCCGAGCTGGTCCCGCTTGACCGTGGCGAGGACGGAGGCGGCCTGCTCGCCGCCCATCACCGAGATCTTGGCGTTGGGCCACATCCAGAGGAAGCGGGGGGAGTAGGCCCGGCCGCACATGGAGTAGTTGCCCGCGCCGTACGAACCGCCGACGACGACCGTCAGCTTCGGCACCCGGGTGGTGGCCACGGCGGTGACCATCTTCGCGCCGTGCTTGGCGATGCCCCCGGCCTCGTAAGCCTTGCCGACCATGAAGCCCGAGATGTTCTGGAGGAAGACCAGCGGGATGCCGCGCTGGTCGCACAGTTCGATGAAGTGCGCGCCCTTCTGGGCCGATTCGGAGAACAGGATGCCGTTGTTGGCGACGATCCCCACCGGATGCCCGTGGACGTGCGCGAACCCGGTGACCAGCGTCTGGCCGTACTCCGCCTTGAACTCCGCGAACCGCGACCCGTCCACCACCCGGGCGATCACCTCGCGCACGTCGTACGGGGTGCGCGGGTCGACCGGCACCGCGCCGTACAGCCCCGCCGGGTCCGCCTTCGGCTCCTCGGCCGGGCGCACGGTCCAGGGCAGCGCCCCGCGCGCCGGGAGCGTCGCCACGATGTTCCGTACGATCCGCAGCGCGTGCGCGTCGTCCTCGGCGAGGTGGTCGGTGACCCCGGACGTCCGTGCGTGGACCTCGCCGCCACCAAGCTCCTCCGCCGTGACGACCTCGCCGGTCGCCGCCTTCACCAGCGGCGGGCCGCCGAGGAAGATCGTGCCCTGGCCGCGCACGATGACCGCCTCGTCGCTCATCGCGGGGACGTACGCGCCGCCCGCCGTGCAGGACCCCATCACCGCCGCGATCTGCGGGATGCCCGCACCCGACATCCGCGCCTGGTTGAAGAAGATCCGGCCGAAGTGGTCGCGGTCGGGGAACACCTCGTCCTGCATCGGCAGGAAGGCGCCTCCGGAGTCCACGAGGTAGAGGCAGGGGAGACGGTTCTCCAGCGCCACCTCCTGCGCCCGCAGATGCTTCTTCACGGTCATCGGGTAGTACGTGCCGCCCTTGACGGTCGCGTCGTTGGCGACGATCACGCACTCCCGGCCGCTCACCCGGCCGATCCCCGCCACCACCCCGGCGGCCGGCGCGGCGCCGCCGTACAGCCCCTCGGCGGCCAGCGGTGCCAGCTCCAGGAAGGGCGACCCGGGGTCGAGCAGCGTGTCCACCCGGTCCCGGGGCAGCAGCTTGCCGCGCGCCACATGGCGGGCGCGCGCCTTCTCGCCGCCGCCGAGCCGGGCCGAGGCGAGCCGGGTGCGCAGCTCGTCGGTGAGCGCGCGGTGCGCCGCCTCGTTGGCCCGCCAGGCCTCGGAGGCGGGATCGGCGGCGCCGAGAAGGACCGGTGCCTGTGGTGCCGGTGCCGGCTGCATCGTGTCGAGCCTCCCCGTGAGCGGTGGGGCTCGTGGCCCCCGCCGTGCGGTTAATGAGCGTTAACGCGAACGGCCTCAGGTTAACGAGCGCTAACGGCCCTGTCTAGAATGAATCCCCATGAGCACCCATGCCACCGCCCGCGTCGCGGGACCCACCCGCCGCGAGCAGATCCTCCGGGAGGCCGCGCTCCTCTTCGCCGAACGCGGCTTCCACGGCGTCGGTGTCGACGAGATAGGCGCCGCCGTGGGCATCAGCGGCCCCGGCCTCTACCGCCACTTCCCCGGCAAGGACGCGATGCTCTCCGAACTGCTGGTCGGCATCAGCGAGCGCCTCCTCACCGGCGGCCGGCTGCGCGTCGCGGAGGACGCCGCCGCCCCGGAAAGCTCCCCGGACGCGCTGCTGGACGCGCTCATCGAGGGCCACATCGACTTCGCCCTCGACGACCGCCCCCTGATCACCCTGCACGACCGCGAGCTGGACCGCCTGCGCGACGCAGACCGCAAGCGGGTCCGCCGCCTCCAGCGCGAGTACGTCGAGATCTGGGTCTCCGTCGCCCGCACCCGCTACCCCGCGCTCACCGAGGCCGAGGCACGCGTCACCGTGCACGCCGTCTTCGGCCTGCTGAACTCCACCCCGCGCCTCGCCCGCCCCGAAGCCCTCCCGGACCGCGCGGCGACGGCGAAGCTGCTGCACCGGCTGGCCCGGGGCGCCTTCGCGGCGGCGGCCGACGGGCGCTGAGCGTCGCACCGCGCCCCCGCGCCGGTTCCGGGGTGCGAGATGCCGGGCGTGGCGCGCACCGGTGACGGCAGAATGGGCGCCATGCCGATACCCAGCCGCGCCGAACTCACCGACCACCTCGCCCGTACCCGCATCGCCGGCGACGTGGCCACGCCCCGCGACAACAACCTCGCGCACTACCGGGCGCTCGCCAACGGAGACCGCCACTACTGGCTCGGGCTGGAACTCGGCGACCGCTGGACCGACGAACAGGACGTCCTCGCCGTCATGGCGGAGCGCTGCGGGGTCATCGACGACCCGGCCCACCGCTTCGGCCAGGACACCATCGACCCCGAGCTGACCGTCGACGCGCTCGACCGGATGGCGGAACGCCTGCGCAAGGCGGTGGCCGACACCGAGAGCGTCCTCGTCGCCACCGGTCACCCGGGTGGCCTCCTCGACGTGCACCGCAGGACGGCGGACGCGCTCCGTGCGGCGGGCTGCGAGATCATCACCGTCCCGGCCGGGCTGCGCGCCGACGAGGGCAACGTCGTCCAGTTCGCCGGAGTCGCGGTGCTGGAACACGGCGCGTCCCTCTGGCACACCCACTCCCCGGCCCCGATGGCCGCCATCCTGGACGGCCTGGAACGCGAGGGGCGCCCCCAGCCGGACCTGGTCCTCGCCGACCACGGCTGGGCGGGCTGCGCGGGCGGACGCGGACTCGACGCCATCGGCTACGCCGACTGCAACGACCCCGCCCTCTTCCTCGGCGAGGCCGAGGGCTCCCTCCTGGTCACCGTCCCGCTGGACGACAACGTGCCCGACCCGCGCCACTACGACCCGCTGACGGAGTACCTGCTGGGGGCTGCGGGGCTGCGGGGCTGAGGTGAGGGCTCCGGCGGGCCGGGCGGGCCGGCCGAAGGGCCCGCTGGGCCGGGCGAGGGGCCGGGCGGGCCGGGCGAGGGGGCGTCCGAAGGTGCCTCGCCGTCCGGGTCACCACGCGAGCAGGACGCAGGCGGCGATCCCGAGGGAGGCGACGAGCGCCAGGCCGGAGACGGCGAAGTACCGTCTCCGCTTGAGCTCCCGGACGTCCGCCACCGCCTGCGAGGGGTGCTCGGGAAGCAGGGCGTTCGCGTGCGCGCCCGTCCCTCCGCTCCACCACCCCTCTCCCCGCCGGAGAGGGAGGGCCGGTGCCGCGCACACGATCAGCAGAGCGACCGCTGCCCGCATCCGGGTGCCGCGCACACGGACCCGTACCGTCCCGTCGGCCCGCGTGGTGAGGGTCAGCGCGTACGGGACGTCGATCAGGTCCGTGGTCATGGCGGGTGTTCGCTTTCGTGCTGCCGGAAGCGGGCGCCCCACGGTACGGAGGGGAGCCCTGCGGCTGATGTCGCGACCGGGCACGGCCGGACCGGCTCAGCGTGCCTGACCTGCACCGATCCGGGGAACCCCCACCGGCCCCACCGCCCGGCTTGACCCTGACGCGCGGGTCAAGGGCTAGCTTCCGCGTGCCCGTCGGGCGACGGGTACGCCCCGCCCCCGCCGATCCGCGAACGCCAGGAGCCCGCCATGTCCGCCGAACTGCCCCGTACTTCCCGGGAGATCCGCCTCACCGTGACGCCCGACGGGCTGCCCGAGGCCAAGCACTTCACCGTCGTCGAAGCCCCGGTCCCGCGGCCCGGTCCCGGCGAAGTGCTCGTCCGCAACCGTCACTTCGCCCTCTTCGCCGGGCTGCGCACCCTGATGGGGACCGAGAACGACGGGGTTCCGCTGCCCCCGCTGCGCGGCGGCGACACCGTCATCGGGCCGGCCGTCGGCGAGGTCGTCGCCGCGCCGGGCGGGAGCCCGCTGCACCCGGGCGACCTGGTGACGCACCTGCTGGGCTGGCGGGAGTACGCCGTACTCCCCGTCGGCCAGGTGCTGCCGCTCGGCGACGAGCTGCCCGACCCGGTCGCGCACCTCGCCCAGGGCTCGTCGGCGTACGGCGCGCTGACCCGGCTCGCCGAGGTCCGCCCCGGCGACACCGTCCTCGTGACGGGGGCGGCCGGTGCGGTCGGCACCCTCGCCGGTCAGATCGCCCGGCTGCTGGGCGCGGGCCGGGTCGTCGGCACCACCGGCTCACCCGCCAAGGCCGGGCGGCTGAAGGCCGAACTCGGATACGACGCCGTCGTGGTGCGCGGCGCCGGGGACTTCGCCGGGCAGCTGGCCGAGGCGGCGCCCGGGGGCATCGACGTGACGCTCGACCTCGTCGGCGGCGAACAGCTCACGGCGGCGCTGGACGCGGCCCGGCCGGGCGCCCGGTTCGCCCTGGTGGGCGCGCTCTCCGGGCAGTTGGACGCCCGGCGCGGCGGCGGCAGCGCACCCGCCGTGATCGACACGTACCGGCTGATCGTGAAGGGCGTCTCACTGCGCGGCTACACCGGCGGCGACCACCCGGACGTCGACGCGGAGTGGACACGGCAATTCGGTGCCTGGCTGCGCTCGGGCGCCATCCGCTTCCCGTACACCGCCGTCGCGGGGCTGGAGAACGCCCCGCTCGCCTTCCAACAACTCGTCGAAGGACGGTATTTCGGCGGGGCCGTGGTGGAAGTCTTCTCCTGACGGGGTGCGGAAGCACATCGTTCGAGGAGAGCGTTACGGGGTGGTGCCAGATGCGGATCGGGGACGCGGCAGCGGCGGCGGGGACGACCCCGCGGGCCCTGCGCTTCTACGAACAGCGCGGCCTGCTCGCCCCGCCCGCCCGGACCTCCTCCGGCCAGCGGGAGTACGGCTCCGAGGACATCGCCCGGGTCCGCGTCGTCCGGGACCTGCTCGCCGCCGGGTTGACCGTCGCCGATGTGCGCGCCTGCGCCGACCGGCTCCACCTGCTGACCTCGGGCGGTCCGGTGCGCTGTACCTCCACCGAGCCCGGGGCGCCCGGAGTCGTCGGCCAACGGCTCGCCGCCCTGGACGCGGAGATCGCCCGCCTCACCGGACTGCGCGAGGCGCTGGCGCGGAAGGTGGCGGGGGAGGGCGCGGTCGGTGCGTGCGGCGGCGGGCGCGAAGTCGTAGAGGAGTCCGTCGAGGTGACGGACGAAGGTGAGGCGGGAAGGAGCGCGTGCCGTCGTGGCCCGGCACGGTAGGGGGCGGGTCCTGCCGGTGTCTCGCGCGTTTCGCCCGCCGGTCCCCGCTCCCCGCGCGGTCGACCACCGCGCGTGCCGGGCCCGGACGGATTCACCGACCGCCGGTTTCACTGCCCGCGCGGGACGCGGATCAGGCCCTCCTGGATCACGGTGATCGCGAGGCGCCCGTCCTGCGTCCAGATACGCGCCTGGCCGAGCCCGCGTCCGCCGGACGAGGTCGGGGACTCCTGGTCGTACAGCAGCCACTCGTCCGCCCGGAACGGCCGGTGGAACCACATCGCGTGGTCCAGGCTCGCGCCGACCACGTCGCCGATCGCCCAGCCGCCGCGCCCGTGGGCCAGCAGCACGGAGTCGAGCAGGGTCATGTCGGAGACGTACGTCGCCAGGCAGACGTGCAGCAGCGGGTCGTCGGCGAGCTTGCCCCGGGTGCGGAACCACACCTGGGAGCGGGGTTCGCGGGGCTGCCCGGCGGTGGCGAACGGCGGCTCCTCCACGTACCGCAGGTCCACCGCCGCCCGCGCCTCCAGGAGCCGGTCGATCATGCCGGGGTCGGTGAAGCGGTCGGCGTACCGGGGCATCATCCCGGCCGCCGTCGGCAGGGTCTCCGGATCCGGGGCGTCCGGCATGGTGACCTGGTGCTCCAGCCCCTCCTCGTACGTCTGGAAGGACGCCGAGAGGTGGAAGATCGGCTGTCCGTGCTGCACCGCGACGACCCGGCGGGTGGTGAAGGACCGGCCGTCGCGGATGCGGTCGACGCTGTAGACGATCGGCGCGCCGGGGTCGCCCATCCGCAGGAAGTACGAGTGGAGGGAGTGCGCCTGGCAGCCCTCGGGCACGGTCCGGCCGGCCGCGACCAGTGCCTGCGCCGCGACCTGGCCGCCGAACACCCGGGGCACCACCGCCGAGCGGCTGGCGCCCCGGAAGATGTCCCGCTCGATCCGCTCCAGGTCGAGCAGATCGAGCAGGGAATCGAGTGCTTCGCTCATGGGGGGAACGCAGCCGTCCTGGATCGTGTCGGGCCCGCCGTCCGAGTGCCCTACAGGCCCATGGACTTGGCGATGATGGACTTCATGACCTCGCTGGTACCACCGTAGATGCGGTTGACGCGGTTGTCGGCGTAGAGACGCGCGATCGGGTACTCGTTCATGTAGCCGTAACCGCCGTGCAGCTGGAGGCACTTGTCGATCACCCGGTGGGCGACCTCGGTGCAGAACAGTTTGGCGGAGGCGGCCTCGGCGGCGGTGAGCTCCTTGGCGTCCAGGGCCTCGATCGCCCGGTCCACGACGGCCTCGGCGGCGTCCACCTCGGCCTGGCAGGCGGCCAGTTCGAACTTGGTGTTCTGGAACGCGGCGACCGGCTTGCCGAAGACGGTGCGCTCGGACACGTATTGCTGGGCGAACCGTACGGCGGCCTTGGCCTGCGAGTACGCGTTGACGGCGATGCCCAGGCGCTCCTGCGGGAGGTTCTGGCCGAGGTAGGAGAAGCCCTTGTTCTCCTCGCCGAGCAGGTCCTCGACCGGGACCTTCACGTCCACGAACGACAGCTCGGCGGTGTCCGAGGTGCGCAGGCCCAGCTTGTCGAGCTTGCGGCCGACCGAGTAGCCCTCGGCCTTGGTGTCGACCACCAGCAGCGAGATGCCGTGGCGGCGGTCGTCGGCCTTCGGGGCGTCGGTGCGGGCGCAGACGATGACCCTGTCCGCGTGCACACCGCCGGTGATGAAGGTCTTGGCGCCGTTGAGGACGTAGTGCGTGCCGTCCTCGGAGAGCTTGGCGGTCGTCTTCATCCCGGCCAGGTCGGAGCCCGTGCCCGGCTCGGTCATGGCGATGGCGTACATCGTCTTGCCGGTCACGAAGTCCGGCAGCCAGCGCTCCTTCTGCTCCTTCGTGGCGTACGCCTTGAGGTACGGCAGGCAGAGCAGGACGTGCACGCCGGAACCGCCGAAGGAGACGGCCGCACGGGCGGTCTCCTCCGAGATGATCGCCTCGAACTTGAACGACTCGATGCCGGCGCCGCCGTACTCCTCGTCCACCTCGATGCCGAAGATGCCCAGCTCGGCCAGCTTGTAGTAGAAGTCACGCGGCACCAGACCGGACGTGAACCACTCGTCGTAGACGGGGACGACCTCGGCCTCGATGAAAGCGCGGATGGTGTCCCGGAACGCCTCGTGGTCCTCGTTGAATACCGTACGGCGCACGGGGTGCCTCCTTGGTCGGGTGCGTGGCTTCGGTGGGCTGATCGTTTCGGAGAGCATGTCTAAGCGCTTGCTCAGCCTTCTCCGAAGTTACCCGGCGGTCACGGAGCTGTCCAGGGTGATGCGGCGCACTTCGGGGCGCACTCCCCCGTACGCCTCGTGGAGCGATCTTCCGCCCGGTGGCGGGGTGGTGGGTACCCCTGAATTTCCGGAGAGCGGGGCTGCGGGGGCGGGAGACCGCGCGGCCTCCTGGGTCCGGTGAGGCTCACGGCTCGCGGTCCCGTGGGGGCGCACGGCTCGGTGGGGGCGCATGGTCGCGTGGCACTCATTTCCTGCCCGGCCTGATCCACGACCATGCGACGGTGCGGACCGCCACGGGCGCGGCGAACATGGCCGGCAACCACAGGCCCACGCTCGCCGGGGAGTAGAGCCGCCCGCCCCGCCCTCGCGTCACCCGGCGACCCGCAGGGCGAACCACAGCTCCGTCCGTACGTCCATGTCGTCCAGGTCCGTGCCCAGCAGCTCCGCACAGCGGCCGACGCGCTGGCGGACCGTGTTGCGGTGGATCCTGAGGGCCACCGCCGTGCGGTCCCAGCTGCCGTGCAGCGACAGCCAGCAGCGCAGGGTCTCCCGCAGGGTCGCCGACAGCGGGGCGAGCAGGGTACGGGCGTGGGCCTCGGCCGCCTCGCCGGTCAGCAGGTCGGTCAGGCCCCGGTCCGCGCGGTGGAGCAGCAGCGGGGTACGGGTCGCCTCCGCGCGGGCCAGCGCCCGGGACGCCCGGGTGTCCGCCGCCGCGAGCCCGTCGAGCGGTACGGGGTCGGAGGCGCCGAGCACCCAGCCGGGCTGCGGGGTGAGCCGGGTGGTGTCCGTGAGCAGGACGCGGACCGCCTCCTCCGGGCGGCGGCCCGTGTCGACCAGGGCCGAACCGAGGGAGGCCCCGAGAGTGCCCGCGGTGAGCGGGGCGGTGTTGCCGCTCCTCGTGCGGCGGGCGTGCACCACCGTCCACGGGCCGTCCGAACCGAGCAGCGGCGCCACCTCCTCGGGGGCCGCGCCGAGCAGTATCCGGACCAGCGCCGCCGAACGGTCCGCCGAGCCGGCGCCCTGGTGCGGGGCGGCCAGCAGCGAGAGCAGGACGACGGCCATGCCCGCCACCGTGTGGTCGCCCGGCTCGCGGGGGCCGGTGGCGAGGGCCAGCACCAGGCCGTGCCCGCCGCCCAGCGCGTACGCCGACAGCTGGGTGCCGTCCACCGTCTCGGTGGCGGACGCCGGTGCGGCTCGCCGCTCCTGCGGGGCGACCACCCGGGCCAGCCGGGCGAGCGCGGTGCGCACCACCGGGGCGGTACGGGCGCCCGCCGTATGGATCTCGCCGCCCTCGGGGCTCAGCAGCACCGCGCGCCCGCCCAGTTGGGCCGCCAGCTGGTGGAGCACCGCGGGCACCGGGTCGGGACGGGCCGCCGCCGACGCGAGGGCCTGCTGGGCGCGGGCCGTCCGGCGCAGCTCCTGGTGGCGGGCGTCCGCCATCAGCTGCCACACCGCCCGGGCGACCGAGGTGAACGTGGTCTCCGGCGGCACTTCGAGAAGCGGCAGCCCGTGCCGCTCGCACGCCTCCGCCAGCCCCGGCGGCACGGACTCGTGCACCGGCCGCACCCCGAAGCCCAGTGCCGCTGCCCCCGCCTCCACCACCCGCGAGACGTACCACTGCGGGTCGGTCAGCAGCACGCCCGCGCTGAGCAGTAGCTCGCCGCCGAGGAGATAGGGGTACGGGTCGGCCATCTCCGAGGTGTGCACCCAGAGCAGTTCCGCCTGCTCGGGGCCGGCGATCCGGCGCAGTCCCAGCTCCTCGCGGGCCAGCAGCGCGCCCAGGGAGACGGGCGGCGTGGGCGGCCCGGTGAGTCCGGCGGGTCCGTCGGGCCGGGCGGGTCCGCCGGGGGCAGCGGGTCCACCGGGGGTGGCGGGGGAGTCCGGCATGGATGGTTGCTCCATCGTGTACGTCAAGGATGGAGGAAACGTACACTTCAGCGCCGCCTACCGGCCACCTACCGTCATCAGGGCGCACGAGACGTACGAGACGCATGAGTCCCGGTGGGGCGGACACCTGTCGTCCGGGACGCCGGTGACCCACCCGTGGACCACCCGCCGGAACGGCAAGGACCGCCGCGGGCTCCGGACTGCCGGGTTCCGGGAAGCCGGAGGCCCGGTAGCCCTGGAACCCGGAAACCCGGGGCCCTGGAAACCCGGGGCCCTGGAAACCCGGGGCCCTGGAAACCCGGAGGCCGCCCGCTGCGGGCGAGCTGCGGGCGCGGGCGCGTCGTGGAACGAGTGGACCGACCCGGCGTGCGCACCCGACCGACTGAGATGGAGGGACGCCCATGGCTGTCGACTACGCGGTGATCGTGGTCTATCTGGCCGGCATGCTCGCCATGGGCTGGTGGGGCATGCGCCGCGCCAAGTCCAAGAGCGAGTTCCTGGTGGCGGGGCGCAGGCTCGGCCCCTGGATGTACTCCGGCACCATGGCCGCCATCGTCCTCGGTGGCGCCTCCACCATCGGCGGCGTCGGCCTGGGCTACCAGTACGGCCTCTCCGGGGCGTGGATGGTCGTCACCATCGGCCTCGGCCTGCTCGCCCTGTCGGTCTTCTTCTCCGCGCGGATCGCCCGGCTGAAGGTCTACACCGTCTCCGAGATGCTCGACCTCCGCTACGGCGGCCGGGCCGGAATCATCTCCGGCGTGGTCATGTGGGCGTACACGCTCATGCTCGCCGTCACGTCGACCATCGCCTACGCCACGATCTTCGACGTCATCTTCGACCTCGACCGGACCGTGGCCATCGTGCTCGGCGGCGCGATCGTCGTCGCCTACTCGACGCTCGGCGGCATGTGGTCGATCACGATCACGGACATGGTGCAGTTCGTCGTCAAGACGATCGGCGTGCTCCTCCTGCTGCTGCCCATCGCGGTCGTGAAGGCGGGCGGGTTCAGCGAGATGAAGGCCAAGCTGCCCACGGAGTACTTCGATCCGCTCGGCATCGGCGGCGAAACGATCTTCACCTATGTGCTGATCTACACCTTCGGCATGCTGATCGGCCAGGACATCTGGCAGCGCGTGTTCACCGCGCGCAGCGACCGTACGGCCCGCTGGGGCGGCACCGTCGCGGGCACCTACTGCCTCGTCTACGCCGTCGCCGGAGCCGTCATCGGCACCGCCGCGAAGGTGATGTACCCGAAGCTGCCGACCGCCGACTCCGCGTTCGCCACCATCGTCAAGGACGAACTGCCGGTCGGTGTGCGCGGGCTCGTGCTGGCCGCCGCCCTCGCCGCCGTGATGTCCACCTCCTCCGGCGCGCTGATCGCCTGCGCCACCGTCGCCAACAACGACATCTGGTCCCGGCTGCGCGGTGCGATCGGCCGCGGAACGGGAGCCCCGCACGGAGCGGAGGCGACAGGCGCCGACGCGACGGGCACGCAGGGAGCGGAAGGCGGGCACGACGAGGTGCGGGGCAACCGCGCGTTCATCCTCATCATGGGGGTCGCCGTCATCCTCATCGCCATCGCCCTCAACGACGTCGTCGAAGCCCTCACCGTCGCGTACAACCTCCTCGTCGCCGGACTCCTCGTGCCGATCCTCGGTGGACTGCTCTGGCGCCGGGGCACCGCGGCCGGGGCGCTGGCGGCGGTCGGCGTCGGCGGGACAGCGGTCGTCGTCCTGATGGCGGTGTACGGCATCCTTGCCAATGAACCCGTCTACTACGGACTGCTCCTCTCGCTCGCCGTGTACGTCGTCGTCTCGCTGGCCACCAAGCCCACCGACCCCGCCGTGCTCAGCGCCTGGCGGGAACGCCTGGCCGGACGCGACGGGCGCGAAGGGGACCGTGACGCAGACGTCACCGCAGCCGGCGGCTCCGCCCAGGAACCGGCCACCGCGTAGACCACGCGCCGACCACCCGTGCCGGACCCCCTCGACCGTGCTCCCGCGGCCGACCGCCCCCACGGTCGCCCACGGGAGTCCGGATACGACCGGCCGACCCATGGCCGCCACCGGTTCAGTCCCACCGGCGGCGGCCACCGCCCACCCTGGTGCGGAGGCTCCCGCGAACCTCCGCACCCGGGCGGGCCACCACCACCCCGGGTGTGGAGGCTCCGGAACCTCCGCACCCACGCCCCCCACACCGGAACACCCCGAACGACCCGAAAGAAGGCCCTCCATGAGCAGCAGCGAAACGCCTCGCGGCCCCATCGACTCCTCCCGTGTGCCCCGGTACGCCGGTCCCGCGACGTTCGCCCGGCTGCCCCGGCTCGACGAGGTCGGCACCACCGACGTCGCCGTCGTCGGCGTCCCCTTCGACACCGGTGTCTCCTACCGCCCCGGCGCCCGCTTCGGCGGCAACGCGATCCGCGAGGCCTCGCGCCTCCTGCGCCCCTACAACCCGGCGCAGGACGCCTCGCCGTTCGCGCTGGCGCAGGTCGCCGACGCCGGTGACATCGCGGCCAACCCGTTCAACATCAACGAGGCGGTCGAGACGATCGAGGCCGCCGCCGACGACCTGCTCTCCACCGGCGCCCGGCTGATGACCCTCGGCGGCGACCACACCATCGCCCTGCCGCTGCTGCGTTCCGTCGCCAAGAAGCACGGCCCGGTCGCCCTCCTCCACTTCGACGCCCACCTGGACACCTGGGACACGTACTTCGGCGCCGAGTACACCCACGGCACGCCGTTCCGCCGGGCCGTCGAGGAGGGCATCCTCGACACCTCCGCCCTCTCGCACGTCGGCACCCGCGGCCCCCTCTACGGCAAGCAGGACCTCACCGACGACGCCAAGCTGGGCTTCGGCATCGTCACCTCCGCCGACGTGATGCGGCGCGGCGTGGACGAGATCACCGACCAGCTCCGCCAGCGCATCGGCGACCGGCCGCTCTACATCTCCATCGACATCGACGTGCTCGACCCGGCCCACGCGCCCGGCACCGGCACCCCCGAGGCCGGTGGCCTCACCTCCCGCGAACTCCTCGAAATCGTGCGTGGCCTCTCCTCCTGCCACCTCGTCTCCGCCGACCTGGTCGAGGTGGCCCCCGCGTACGACCACGCGGAGATCACCGCCGTCGCCGCCTCGCACACCGCGTACGAGCTGACGACGATCATGTCCCGCCAGATCGCAGAGGCGCGCACGAAGTGAGCCACGACCACGACGACCGGCCCCGCCTCACCGAGGCCCAGGCCGAAGCCGCACTCAACCCGCCGCCCGGCCGCAACGGCGGTGACCTCGTCGTCGAGTCCCTGCAGGGTCTCGGCGCGACCACCGTCTTCGGCCTGCCCGGCCAGCACGCGCTCGGCATGTTCGACGCGCTGCGCCGCTCCTCCCTCTCGTACGTCGGACTCCGCGTCGAGAACAACGCGGGCTTCGCGGCCGACGCCTACGGCCGCATCACCGGAGAGGTCGCCCCGCTCCTCCTCTCCACCGGCCCCGGCGCGCTGACCTCGCTCGCCGCCCTCCAGGAGGCGGCAGCCGCCTCCGCGCCGGTCCTCGCGATCTCCAGCCAGATCCCGACCGCCGGTCTCGGCGGCGGCCGGCACGGCTACCTCCACGAGCTGCGGGACCAGAAGGCCTCCTTCCGTGACGTGGTGAAGTCCGTCCACACCGTGCGGACCGCCTCACAGATCCCCTCCGCCATCGCCGCCGCCTGGGAGTCGGCCCTCACCGCCCCGCACGGGCCGGTCTGGGTCGAAATCCCGCAGGACGTGCTGCTCGCCGAGACCACGCTGCCGCCGGTCTCCGCGATGGACGCCACCCCACGCGAGCTCTACCCCCGCCCCGAGCTGACCCTCGCGGCGGCCCGGTTGCTCTCCCGCGCCGAACGCCCCGCGATCATCGCGGGCGGCGGCGTCGTCCGCTCCGACGCGAGCGGCAAGCTGCTCGCCCTCGCGGAGAAGCTGGACGCCCCGGTCGTCACCACCTTCGGGGGCAAGGGCGCCTTCCCCTGGGAGCACCCCCTCTCGCTCCAGTCCTGGCTGGAGGACCGGCACACCACCGACTTCCTGGAGTCCGCCGACGTCCTCCTCGTCATCGGCTCCGGACTCGGCGAACTCTCCTCGAACTACCACACCTTCAGCCCCCGGGGCCGGGTCATCCAGATCGAGGCCGACGCCGGGAAGCTGGAGTCCAACCACCCCGCCCTCGGCATCCACTCGGACGCCCGCGAGGCCCTGGCCGACCTCCTGGAAGCGGTCGAGACCCGCGAGGACCCCACCGCCGCGACGCGTGTCCGGACCCTGCTGGACCAGGTCCGGGCCCGCATCGAGGCCCAGGACCTCACCCTGGAGCAGCGCGTCCTCGCCTCCGTCCGCGAGGCGCTGCCGGACACCGCGCCCAGCTTCTGGGACATGACGATCCTGGCCTACTGGGCCTGGTCCGCCTTCGACGCCCGCCACCCCAACACCATGCACTCCGCCCAGGGCGCCGGCGGTCTCGGCTACGCCTTCCCGGCGGCCCTCGGAGCAGCAGCCGCCGACCCGACCCGGCCGGTGCTCGCGGTCTCGGGCGACGGCGGCTCGATGTACTCCATCGCCGAGCTCGCCACCGCCCGCCAGTACGACCTCCCGGTCACCTGGCTGATCGTCGACGACGGGGGCTACGGCATCCTGCGCGAGTACATGACGGGAGCCTTCGGCGAGGCCACCGCGACCGAGCTGGCCCGCCCGGACTTCGTCGCCCTCGCCGAGTCCTTCGGCGTCCCGGCCGTCCGCACCTCACCGGACGCCCTCGCCGCCGACCTGGCGAAGGCCCTCGCCGAGCCCGGCCCGTCCGTGGTCGTGCTCCCGGCGCTGCTCAGGATGTTCGCCCCGACGCACCTGTAGGCGGTGGTGCCCCGCCCCGGGCGGTGGTGCCCCGCCCCGGGCGGCGGTGCCCCGGGCGGAGGCCGCCGACCGGAGGCCGCCCCGTCAGCAGCCCTGGACGGGCCGGACGAAGGGGACGAGGGGGAGAGGGAGACCGGCGTGCGCGAGCTCAGCGCAGACGCAGGCTGGTCTCCTTCTTGATGAGCGCTATCTGGTCCTCGCGGCCCAGGAGGAATTCGGCCGGCTCCCCACCCTCCAGGCGGCCGGGGAAGTCGTCCTTCAACGGCATGGCGTCCCGCAGCATGCCGAAGACCTTGTCCACCTCGCCGACCGGATGCTTGAGCCGCGCCTCGATGTAGTGCTTGCCCACCTCGGACATGGCGTTGCGGAGATTGCCCATGGGCTTCACGGAGGTCTCGACGCGGTGGCTCTCCCCGGACAGCTTCCAGCCGCCGCCCGGACGCAGGGCCTGCAGCACCTCGATCACCGCGTACACCTGGCCGCAGCGGTACGCCTCGCTCCTCGGCTTCTCCTCGCTCACGGAGTCCCCCTCCCCTCGGTCGCGGCCTCCGACTCCCGGAGACCCGACACTCCTGACTCCGCCCGTCCGGCAGAGTCGTTCGTCGTCTTGGTTACCCACCGTAGTCGCGGATCGAACGTGCGTAGGGGATCCAGCCCCGACTTCAGCCGATCGGGTGATTCGCCTCGGGGCCATTGACCGGCATGTGTTGCAGCGGGATGAAATCCGCAGCCCAGCGCGTTGGTGCGTTGCGGAAGACCAGAGGGAGTGGCGTCACGCGACAGCACGTTCGCAGGCGGCAGCAGGGCGATCGGGAGGCATCCGTGGCGGGCGCAGAACAACGGGGACCGGGAGAACGGGACTCCGGGAAACGGCCCCCCGGGCAACCGGCGGTCACCGGACAGACCCCCGGGCAACCGGCGGCGAACGCACCCGCGCAGACCCCCGGCCGAGCAGGGGCCCCCGGCCGACAGCCCCCCACCGCCCAGCCCCAAGCCCTCCAGCCCCAGGCCGCCTCCCACCCCCGGGCTCCCCAGGGCTGGGCCCGCCGCCTGACCGGTTACGCCTGGCGCTACCGCCGGGACGTGATCCTGGCGCTCGGCGCCTCCCTCGCCGGGATGGGCGTGATGGCCCTGGTCCCGCTGATCACCAAGGTGATCATCGACGACGTCGTCACCACGCACACCCGTTCGCTCGCCGTCTGGACCGGCCTGCTGATAGGGGCGGCGGTCGTCATCTACGCCACCGCGTTCGTCCGCCGCTACTACGGCGGCCGGCTCGCCCTCGACGTACAGCACGACCTCCGTACCGAGATGTACGCGACGATCACAAGACTCGACGGCAGACGCCAGGACGAGCTCTCCACCGGCCAGGTCGTCGGCCGGGCCACCAGCGACCTCCAGCTCATCCAGAGCCTGCTCTTCATGCTCCCGATGACCATCGGGAACATCCTGCTCTTCCTCGTCTCCCTGGTGATCATGGCGTGGCTCTCGCCGCTGCTGACCCTGGTCGCCGTCGCCGTCGCACCCGCGATCTGGTTCATCGCCCGCCGCTCCCGGGCCCGCCTCTTCCCCGCCACCTGGTACGCCCAGAGCCAGGCCGCCGCCGTCGCCGGGGTGGTCGACGGGGCCGTCTCCGGGGTCCGGGTCGTCAAGGGGTTCGGCCAGGAGGAGCAGGAGACCGGGAAGCTCCGCGAGGTCGGCCGCCGGCTCTTCGCGGGCCGGATGCGCACCATCCGGCTGAACGCCCGCTACACCCCCGCCCTCCAGGCCGTGCCCGCGCTCGGGCAGGTCGCGATGCTGGCGCTCGGCGGCTGGCTGGCCACCCGGGGCCAGATCACCCTCGGCACGTTCGTCGCGTTCTCCTCGTACCTCGCGCAGCTCGTCGGGCCGGTCCGGATGCTCGCCGTGGTCCTCACCGTGGGCCAGCAGGCCCGCGCCGGTGTGGACCGGGTGCTGGAGCTGATCGACACCGAGCCGACGTTCGCCGACGGCACCGAGGAGCTGCCGGCCGACGCCCCGGCCGGGGTCGAGTTCGACGACGTGAGCTTCGGTTACGGCACGCCTCCGGGAGCCCGCGCGGCGGACCCCGGCCTCGGCGCGGACACGTCGGGCGACGAGGGGACCGAGGACGCCGGGGAGACCCACTACCGCCCCGTCCTCAAGGGCTTCTCCCTCTCCATCGCCCCCGGCGAGACCGTCGCCCTGGTCGGCGCGTCCGGCAGCGGCAAGTCCACCGTCTCCATGCTGCTGCCGCGCTTCTACGACGTGACCCACGGTGCCGTCCTCGTCGGCGGCCACGACGTCCGCGAGCTGACCCTCGGCTCCCTGCGCGCCGCCATCGGTCTCGTCCCCGAGGACAGCTTCCTCTTCTCCGAGAGCGTCGGCGCCAACATCGCCTACGGGCACCCCGACGCCACCCAGGAGCAGATCGAGGCCGCCGCCCGCGCCGCGCAGGCCGACCGGTTCATCGCCGAGCTGCCGAAGGGGTACGACACCAAGGTCGGCGAGCACGGCCTCACCCTCTCCGGCGGGCAGCGCCAGCGCGTCGCGCTGGCCCGCGCGATCCTCGCCGACCCCCGGCTGCTCGTCCTGGACGACGCCACCTCGGCCGTGGACGCCCGGGTGGAGCACGAGATCCACGAGACCCTGCGGCAGGTGATGGCGGGCCGCACCACGCTCCTCGTCGCCCACCGCCGCTCGACCCTCGGCCTCGCCGACCGCATCGCCGTCCTGGACGACGGGCGCCTCTCCGACGTGGGCACCCACGAGGAGCTGGAGCGGCGCTCCGCGCTCTACCGCCGGCTGCTGACCGACCCGGACGAGCTGGGCGGCACCTCGCCCGGTCACCGTCCGGCACCGGTTCCGCCCCTGGAGGACGACCGGACGCTCCAGGAGGAGATGGAGGCGGAGTTCGACGCCGAGCGCGGCATCACCCCGGCGCTCTGGATCCGCAAGGAGCAGGAGCGCGACCGGGCCACCGCCGGCATGCCCGCCACACCGGAACTGCTCGCCCAGGTGGAGGCGCTGCCGCCCGCGACGGACGTCCCGGACATCGACGAGGACCGGGCCGTCCGCCCGGAGGACTCGTACGGGCTGCGCAGGCTGCTGCACGGGTTCGGGCCGGTGCTGCTGGTCAGCCTGGCGCTGGTGGCCGTGGACGCGGGGATGGGCCTGCTGCTGCCGGTACTGATCCGGCACGGCATCGACTCGGGCGTCACGCAGATGGCGACCGGCGCGATCTGGACGGCCTCGCTCCTCGCGCTGGCCGCCGTCCTCGTGCAGTGGGCGGCGCAGATCGGGGAGACCCGCAAGACCGGCCGGACCGGTGAGCGGGTGCTGTACTCGCTGCGGCTCAAGATCTTCTCGCAGCTCCAGCGGCTCGGCCTCGACTACTACGAGCGCGAGCTGACCGGCCGGATCATGACGCGGATGACGACCGACGTCGACGCGTTGTCGTCGTTCCTGCAGACCGGTCTGGTCACCGCGTTCGTCTCCGCCGTCACCTTCTTCGGGATCATGGCGGTGCTGCTCGTCCTGGACGTGCAGCTGGCGCTCGTCGTCTTCGCCACGCTGCCGTTCCTGATCGCCGGGACCGTCGTGTTCCGCCGCAAGAGCGTCGCGGCGTACCAGCTCGCCCGCGAGCGGATCGGCGCCGTCAACGCCGATCTCCAGGAGTCGGTCTCCGGGCTGCGGATCGTGCAGGCGTTCAACCGGGAGCGGGACGGCGCGGCGCGGTTCGCGGAGCGCTCCACCCACTACCGGCAGGCGCGGGTGCGCGGCCAGTGGCTGATCTCGGTGTACTTCCCGTTCGTCCAGCTGCTCTCCTCCGTCGCCTCGGCCGCCGTGCTGATCGTCGGAGCGGGCCGGGTCGACGACGGGACGCTGATGGTCGGCGCGCTCGTCGCGTACCTCCTCTACATCGACCTGTTCTTCGCCCCCGTGCAGCAGCTCTCCCAGGTCTTCGACGGCTACCAGCAGGCCACCGTCTCCCTCGGCCGCATCCAGGAGCTGCTGCGGGAGCCGACCTCCACCGCCGACCCGGACGCACCGGTGGAGCTGTCCGGGCTGCGCGGCGACATCGCGTTCGAGGACGTCTCCTTCGCGTACGGGGACGAGGAGGAGGCCCTCACCGGCATCGACCTGCGGATTCCGGCCGGGCAGACCGTGGCGTTCGTCGGCGAGACGGGCGCGGGCAAGTCCACGCTGGTCAAGCTGGTCGCCCGGTTCTACGATCCGACGTCCGGCCGGGTCACCGCGGACGGCACCGACCTGCGGCGTCTCGACATGACGGCGTACCGCCACCACCTCGGGGTCGTCCCGCAGGAGTCGTACCTCTTCCCCGGTACGGTCCGCGACGCCATCGCGTACGGCATCCCGGACGCCTCCGACGCCCGGGTGGAGGCGGCGGCACGGGCGGTCGGTGCGCACGACATGATCGCGACGCTGGACGGCGGTTATCTGCACGAGGTCGCCGAGCGGGGCCGCAACCTCTCCGCCGGGCAGCGCCAGCTCATCGCGCTGGCCCGCGCCGAGCTGGTCGACCCGGTCGTGCTGCTGCTCGACGAGGCCACCGCCTCCCTGGACCTGGCCAGTGAGGCCCTGGTCAACCAGGCCACCGACCGGCTCACCGGCCGCCGCACCACGCTGGTGGTCGCACACCGGCTGACCACCGCGGCGCGCGCGGACCGGGTCGTGGTGATGGAGCACGGCCGGGTGGTGGAGGACGGTTCGCACGACGAACTCCTCGCCCTCCAGGGCCGGTACGCCCGGCTGTGGCGCACCTTCATCGGCGAGGACGAGCCCGCCGCCGTGTGAGCGGTGCCCCGGCGCGGCGCGAGGGGTGCCGCGCCGGGGCGACCGGGTCCGGTGGGGTGCGTGGGGCGCCGCGCCGGGGCAACTGGGTCTGGCGTGGTGCGTGTTGCTCCCGCTAGGTTCACGGCCAATGTCGTGAACCCAGGGGAGTGCGTATGCGTAAGACGCTCAGAGGTGTTCTGTCGCTCGCGTTGCTGATCGGCACGGTCGGTGCGACAGGCGCCTCGGCCGGAGCGGCCACCGCCGCGCAGCCGGCCGTGGAGCAGGCGGGAACCTCCGCGACGGCCGCGGCGGACACCGCCGACATCAAGGACCGCATCCTCGCCATTCCGGGCATGAGCCTGATCGAGGAGAAGCCGGTCACCGGGTACCGCTACTTCGTCCTCGGCTACACGCAGCCGATCGACCACCGCCACCCGTCCAAGGGAACGTTCCAGCAGCGGATCACCCTGCTGCACAAGGACACTTCGCGGCCCACGGTCTTCTACACCAGCGGCTACAACGTCTCCACCAGCGCGAGCCGCAGCGAGCCCACCCGGATCGTCGACGGCAACCAGGTCTCGCTGGAGTACCGGTTCTTCACGCCGTCGCGTCCTCAGCCCGCCGACTGGTCCAAGCTCGACATCTGGCAGGCGGCCAGCGACCAGCACCGGGTCTTCACCGCGCTGAAGAAGATCTACAGCCAGAACTGGCTGGCCACCGGCGGCTCCAAGGGCGGCATGACCGCGACCTACTACGAGCGCTACTACCCGAAGGACATGGACGGCGTCGTCGCCTACGTCGCGCCGAACGACGTGGTGAACGACGAGGACTCCGCCTACGACCGCTTCTTCGGATCGGTCGGCACGAAGGAGTGCCGCGACAAGCTGAGCGGTGTCCAGCGCGAGGCGCTGATCCGGCGCGCGCCCCTGGAGGAGAAGTACGCGGCGTACGCGGCGGAGAACGGCTACACCTTCACCACCGTGGGCACCCTCGACAAGGCGTACGAGGCCGTCGTCATGGACTACGTCTGGGCGTTCTGGCAGTACAGCAAGGTCGCCGACTGCGCCTCCCTCCCGGCCGACGCCAAGACCGCCACCGACCAGGAGATCTGGGACTCGGTCGACGCCATCTCGGGCTTCTCCGCCTACGCCGACCAGGGCCTTGAGACGTACACGCCGTACTACTACCAGGCCGGCACCCAGCTCGGTTCGCCCGACATCACGCAGCCGTGGCTCGGCAAGCTGAGCCGGTACGGCTACCAGCCGCCGCGCAACTTCGTGCCGCGCTCCATCCCGATGACCTTCCAGAAGGGCGTCATGCGGGACGTGGACTCCTGGGTCACCCACCACGCCACCCGGATGATGTACGTCTACGGGCAGAACGACCCGTGGGGCGCCGAGCGGTTCGCCCCCGGCAAGGGCTCCCGCGACAGCTACGTCTACACCCAGCCCGGCGGCAACCACGGCTCCAACGTGGCGGGCCTGGTGGCCGACGAGAGCGCGGCGGCCACCGCGACCATCCTGCGCTGGGCCGGTGTCACCCCGGCGGCCGTCGCCGCCGACCCCGCGAAGGCGGCGCCGCTGGCCGCGTACGACACCCGCCTCGACAAGCAGGACGCTCAGCTGAACCGGCACCGCACGCTGCACCCCTGACCCACCCCGTACGACGCCCGGCGCGCGCCCGCTTCTGCAGCGGGCGCGCGCCGGGCGCGTTTTCCGGGGCCGGGGCGCCCCGGCCGGTGTTCAGTACTCCAGGCCGTAGCCCACCGGGTACAGCACCTGCGACGGGTCGTCCGCGCGCGGCACCGGGACGGGCAGCCGCCCGCCCGGTTCGGCGTGGCCCGCGATCACCCGGGCGGCGGCGCGCAGTTCGACGTCGGTCCAGGAGTACGACGCGAGGCTCGCCGCGTACCCCGTACCCGCCAACTGCGCGATGTCGTACGGGTTGCGGATCGCCAGCGCGACGACCGGGACGCCGGTCGCGGCGAGGGCGCTCACCAGGGTGCGCTGGGAGCTCGTCGCCGTCACGTTGTACGTGCCGACCACCACCGCGTCCTTGCCGGCCGAGGCCGCCACCGCCTCGGCGATCTTCGCCGCGGTCGGTGCCGTACCGGTGGACAGGGCCGTCGCCGTGTGGCCGAGTGCGGTGAACTCCGCGGCCAGCGTGGTGGTCGGCGGACCGGTCGTACCCGACGGGGAGGCCGGGTCCGCGCCCACCACCAGGACGCTGCGGTGGCTGCGCCGGGAGAGCGGCAGCAGGCCGGTGGGGTTGGCGAGGAGCGTGGTGGTGTGCTCCGCGATCCGGTCGGCGGCGGCCAGGTGCGCCCGGGTGCCGACGACCTTGTCCACCTGGGAGTCCTTGACGAACGGGTCATGGAAGAGACCGAGTTTCGCCTTCAGCCGCAGAATCCGCAGAACCGATTCGTCAATGCGGTCCTCGGTGAGTTCACCGCTCCGTACGGCGGCCAGCACCGCGTTCCACGCGACGTCCAGGGTCGGCGGGTTGAGCAGCTGGTCGACGCCCGCCTTCAGCGCGAGTACGGGAACGCGCTCGTCGCCGTACTTGGTGCGCACGCCCTCCATGCCGAGGGCGTCCGTCACCACCACCCCGTCGTAGCCGAGTTCCTCGCGCAGGATGCCCGTCAGGATGGGCCGGGACAGCGTCGCCGGGTCCTCGGACGGGTCGAGCGCGGGGACCACGATGTGCGCGGTCATGATCGAGTCGATGCCCGCCGCGACGGCCGCCCGGAACGGTGGGGCGTCCAGCTCCGCCCACTGCTCGCGGGTGTGGGTGATGACCGGCAGCCCGGTGTGGCTGTCGGTGCTGGTGTCGCCGTGGCCCGGGAAGTGCTTGGCCGTCGAGGCGATCCCGGCGCTCTGGTACCCCTTCACCTGCGCGGCGACCATCCCGGCCACCGAGTCCGGGTCGGAGCCGAAGGAGCGGACGCCGATGACCGGGTTGGCCGGATTGACGTTGACGTCGGCGTCGGGCGCGTAGTTCTGGTTGATGCCGAGGGCCGCCAGCTCGGTGCCCGCGATCTGCGCGGCCTTGCGGGCGTCGGCGCGCGAACCGCCCGCGCCCAGCGCCATCGCGCCCGGCAGCAGGGTGGCCGGTTCGCCGACCCGGCATACGATGCCGTGCTCCTGGTCGGTGGAGACCAGCAGCGGCACCTTCGACGGACCGGCGAGCCCGGCCCGCTGGATGCCGTTGGAGAGCGCGGCGATCTGGTGCGGGTCACGGGTGTTGTGCGCCCAGGTGAAGTAGATGATCCCGCCGACGTGGTACTTGGCGATCATCTCGGCGGCCGTACGGACCCCGATCTCGGCGAGGTTGGCGTCGATGTCCGCCTGGTCCGGCTCGGTGGCGGAGTGGCCGTACACCCGCATCACGAAGAGCTGGCCGACCTTCTCCTCAAGGCTCATGCCGGCGACGATCCGCCGGAGCCGTTGCGCGGGGACGCGGCGGGAGTCCGCCCGGCCGGAGTCCGCCGGGCCCGTCCGGTCCGCCGCCGCGGCCGGGATCGCGACGGTGCCGGTGGCCGCCGCCGCGGCGGTGGCCGCCGCCGCGGCGAGGAGGGTGCGTCTGGAGGTGCGGTGGTGCACGTGAGCCCCTTCCGGTACTGAAAGAAACTTCCAAGAAGGTACGGATATATGGAAAGTAACTTCCGGTCAAGGGCCTCGCCCGGCCGCGCTGCCACCCCGCCGGACGATTGGGGGCAAACGAACACAGCGGCCCGCCGTGTGCCGCTCAGGTCGGCCCGATCGCCCGCGCCCGGGTCCGCCCCCGCGTCGCTCGGATCGGCCCGCCCGTGCCCGTCAGGCCGGCCCGCCCGTGCCCGGGTCCGCCCGCGTCGCTCGGGTCAGCCCGATCGCCCGCCCGTGCGCCAGCAGTCCCGCCACCGCCGCCGTGATCGCCGGACGCCGGGCCGCCCCCGCTCGCCAGAGCGCGTACAGCCTGCGTACCGGTACGGGGTCGAGCCGCACCGCGACCACGCCCTCCGGCAGCGGCCCCCGGCCCAGGCGCGGGATCATCGCGACCCCCAGCCCGGCGGCGACCAGGGCGAGCTGGGTGTGGTTCTCCTCCGCCAGGTGCCGGATGTCGGGCTCGTACCCCGCCGCCCGCAGCGTCCGCATCAGCCAGTCGTGGCAGACCGTGCCGGGGGGCTGGCAGATCCACCGCTCCCGCGCCAGCTCCTCGCGGAGCACCGCGTCCCGCCCCGCCAGCACGTGCCCCCGGGGCACCAGCAGATCGCACCGGTCGTCGCCGATCACCGCCTGCTCCACCCCCTCCGGCGCGGGCAGCGGCGCGATGTCCCAGTCGTGCGCGACGGCCAGATCGATCACGCCCTTGACCACCAGGTCCACCGACAGATGCGGGTCCACCTCCGTCAACCGGGGCTCCAGCGCGGGGTGGTCGCGCTCCAGGGCGGCCAGCACGCCCGGCAGCAGCCCGCGCGCGGCCGAGGCGAAGGCGCCGATCGACAACTGTCCCGTCGGCAGCCCCCGGCGCTCCTCCAGCGTCGTCTGCGCCCGCTCCACGATGGTCAGCAACTCCTGGGCGGCGGACGCCAGATGGAGGGCGTCCTCGGTCAGTGCGACACCGCGCCCGCGCCGCTCCAGCAGGGTCGTCCGGGTCTCCCGCTCCAGCTTGGTGATCTGCTGCGAGATCGCGGACGGGGTGTAGCCGAGCGCGGTGGCGGCGCCCGCGACCGAACCGTGCACCGAGACGGCGTGCAGGGCGCGCAGCCGGGCGAGATCGAGCATCCTGGCCTCCGATGAGGGGTGACTCTTCAGCAACGCTCAATTCCACCATGAAGAAAACCGCGCTGGTGCTAAAGGATGCGGGCGGGTGATGCTCGGCGCATGCGTCCCTCCCACATCGCCCTCGCGGTCCTCGTGGCCGCCCTCTGGGGCGTCAACTTCGTCGTCGTCGAGCTCGGGCTCGACCACTTCCCGCCCCTCCTCTTCTCCGCGCTGCGCTTCCTGGTCGCCGCGCTGCCCGCCGTCTTCTTCGTCGGACCGCCCAAGGTCGCCTGGAAGTGGATCGTGGGCGTCGGACTCGCGCTCGGCGTAGCCAAGTTCGGGCTGCTCTTCGTCGGCATGGACCAGGGGATGGGAGCCGGGCTCTCCTCGCTCGTCCTCCAGGTCCAGGCCGTCTTCACCGCGCTCTTCGCCGCACTCGCCCTCGGCGAGCGGCCGGGCGGGGTGCGGGTGGCGGGGATGGTGGTGGCGCTCGCGGGGATCGGGGTGGCCGCCGTGGACGAGGGGGCGAGCGGCCCGGTGCTCGCGTTCGTGCTGGTGGTCGCGGCGGCGGCCTGCTGGGGTGTCTCCAACGTCCTCACCCGCAAGGCCGCCCCGCCCGACTCCCTCAACTTCATGGTCTGGGTCTCGACCGTGCCCGTCCTGCCCCTGCTCGGCCTCTCGCTGCTCTTCGAGGGCTGGGACCGGGACACCGACGCGCTCGCCGCGATGGACTGGACCGGCGCGGGGGTCCTCGTCTACGTCGCCTGGATCTCCACCGTCTTCGGCTTCGGCGCCTGGGGTTACCTGCTCCGCCACCACCCGGCGTCCTCGGTCGCGCCGTTCACCCTCCTCGTCCCGGTCTTCGGGATGTCCTCGGCGGCGCTGCTGCTGGACGAGTCGGTGAGCCCGCTGCGGTGGTGCGCGGCGGCGCTGCTGGTCGGCGGGGTCGCACTGACCTCCCTCGGCGGGCGGTGGCGGAAGGGGGCCACCGCGACCCCGCTGCCTGCCGCCGCGCGGGGGGCGCGGGCCTGAGGGCGGCCCGCACCTCCCGGAGGGTCACTGCTTCGGCGCGCCCACCCGCAGCAGGAACTCCCGTCCCGCGGCCAGCAGTCCGGGCAGCTCCGGGATGCCCGGGTACCAGCGCTTCTCGTACTCCCAGCAGACCCAGGTGTCCGGCGCCAGGGTGTCCAGGCACTCCGTCAGCGGCAGCACGCCCGCGCCGAGCGCGAGCGGGGTGGTGTCCTCGGCCGAGGCGATGTCCTTGACCTGTACGTAGCCGAGGTACGGGGCCAGCACGAGCTGGCTGTCGACCGGGTCCTCACCCGACAGCCAGGTGTGCATCACGTCCCAGATCACGCCGACGTTCGGGTGTCCCACCGTCCCGGTGACCCGGGCCGCCTCGGCTCCGGCCCGGTGCGAGTCGTGGGTCTCCAGCAGGATGGTGACCCCCCGGTCGGCGGCGTGCGGGGCGGCGGCCCCGAGCCGGCGGGCGGCCGTCGCGTCGGCGGTCTCCGGGTCCTGGTCGCCGCCGCCGGGGAACACCCGGACGTACGGCGCCCCGAGGTCGTGGGCGAGCTCCACCAGCTCGGCGACCTGCGTCACGATCGCGTCGTCGTCCCCTTCGGCCGCGACCCGGACGTACCCGGCCACGGTGAGGATCTCCACCCCGGCCTTCTCGAACTCCGCGACCACCCGGGCGCGTTCGGATGCCGGGATCCCCGGGTTCACCGGCTCCTCGGGGTGGGCGCGCAGCTCCACCCCCTGGTAGCCGTGCTCGACGGCCAGCCGGACGACCTCGTCGATGGGCGTCCCCGGCACTCCGAGGGTCGAGAAAGCGAGCTTCACGTGCGTGTTCCTTCCGTCGGTCCGTCACCCCGCGCCATCGGTTCCGCGCGTGCTCCCGGACGGTACGCGTACCCCTGCCCGCCGCCCGGAACCAGGTGCGTGAACCACCGTACAGACAGCGCTTTCTACAAGGTGGGGACGGTGCCCTCAGCGCGGCCGGTCCCCGCGCGGCGGGGCCGTCGATCCGCGCACCATCAGCTCCGCGCCGATCGTCGCGATGCCACCGGGCGGCGGGGTCTCCGCGCCCATCGCCAGCCGTCCCGCCCGCGCCCCCGCCTCGTACAGCGGCAGCCGGACCGTGGTCAGGGCCGGGACGGTGTCCACGGAGAACGGCAGGTCGTCGAAGCCGGCCACCGAGATGTCCTCGGGGATGCGCAGCCCCTGCTCGCGTACGGCGGCGCTCGCGCCCAGGGCGACCGAGTCGTTGGCGCCGACGATGGCGGTCACCCCCGGTTCACGGCGCAGGAGTTCGAGGGTGGCCTCGTAGCCGGAGCGGCGGTCGTAGGGGCCGTGCACGGTGAGCCGGTCGTCCGCGTCAAAGCCTTCTCCCGCCAGGCCCGCCGCCCGCATCGCCGCGCGGTGGCCCTCCAGGCGGTGGCGGGTGGTGGTGCGTTCCAGGGGGCCCGCGACGTAGCCGATCCGGCGGTGTCCCAGCGAGATCAGGTGTTCGGTCAGCCGTCTGCCGCCGCCCCGGTTGTCGAAGGTGAGGGCGGCGGTGACGGCGTCGTTCTCGGGCAGCGGGGGCCGCCCGCAGAACACGATCCGGGTGCCGGCGTCGGCGAGCCGCCCCAGCTTCGCGGCCATCGCCGCCTGGTGTCCGGGGTCCTCCAGCGCGCCGCCGGTCAGCACGACGGCCGCCGCGCGCTGGCGCTGGAGGAGGGTGAGGTAGGTGAGTTCGCGTTCGGGGGAGCCGCCGGTGTTGCAGACCACGGCCAGCTTCTCGCCGCCCGCCCGGGAGGTGCCGTCACCGGGGACGCCGATCTCCGACTGTGCCGCGCCCGCCATGATCCCGAAGAACGGGTCGGCGATGTCGTTGACGAGGATGCCGACCAGGTCGGAGGTGGCGGCGGCGAGCGAGCTGGCCGGGCCGTTGAGCACGTAGTCCAGGTCGTCCACGGCGCGCAGCACGCGTTCGCGGGTGGTGGCGGCGACGGGGTAATTGCCGTTGAGCACGCGGGAGACGGTGGCCGGGGACACCCGGGCGCGTGCCGCGACGTCCGCCAGGGTGACTGTCATCGTTTCTCGTTCTCCTCGGAGGTTGTTCGCGGCGTCCCTCTTGTCCGGGCCGCTGTCGGCAGGCTAGCTTCATACACGATAGAAAGCGCTTGCTACGGCCGATGGAGGGAACTTTCGTGACTCGCAGGACTGTGCGCATCGCCATGAACGGCGTGACGGGTCGTATGGGATACCGGCAGCACCTGGTGCGCTCGATCCTCGCGATCCGCGAGCAGGGCGGCCTCGACCTCGGCAACGGCGACGTGCTGTGGCCCGAACCGGTCCTCGTCGGCCGCCGCGCCCACGCGCTGGAGGAGCTGGCCGCCCGGCACGGCCTCACCGAGTGGTCGACCGACCTGGACGCCGTCCTCGCCGACGACACCATCGACATCTACTTCGACGCCCAGGTCACCCAGGCGCGCGTCGAGGCGATCAAGAAGGCCGTCGCCGCCGGCAAGCACATCTACACCGAGAAGCCCACCGCCACCGACGTGGAGGGCGCCCTCGACCTCGCCCGCCTCGCCCGGGACGCGGGCATCAAGCACGGCGTGGTCCAGGACAAGATCTTCCTGCCGGGCCTGCTCAAGCTGAAGCGCCTCATCGACGGCGGCTTCTTCGGCGAGATCCTCTCCGTGCGCGGCGAGTTCGGTTACTGGGTCTTCGAGGGCGACTGGCAGGAGGCCCAGCGCCCCTCGTGGAACTACCGCTCCGAGGACGGCGGCGGCATCGTCGTGGACATGTTCCCGCACTGGGAGTACGTCCTCCACGAGCTCTTCGGCAGGGTCAACACCGTGCAGGCGCACGTCCAGACGCACATCCCGCAGCGCTGGGACGAGCAGGGCAAGCCTTACGCCGCGACCGCCGACGACGCCGCGTACGGCATCTTCCAGCTGGAGGGCGGCGCCGTCGCCCAGATCAACTCCTCCTGGACCGTGCGCGTCAACCGCGACGAGCTGGTCGAGTTCCAGGTCGACGGCACCCACGGCTCCGCCGTCGCGGGCCTGCGCAACTGCCGCGTCCAGCACCGCTCGGCCACCCCGAAGCCGGTCTGGAACCCCGACCTCCCCGTCACCGAGTCCTTCCGGGACCAGTGGCAGGAGGTCCCCGACAACGGCACCTTCGACAACGGCTTCAAGGCGCAGTGGGAGCTCTTCCTCCGCCACGTCGTCCTCGACGAGCCGTACTCCTGGGACCTGATGGCCGGTGCCCGGGGCGTGCAGCTCGCCGAGCTGGGCCTGAAGTCGGCCGCCGAGGGCCGCCGCTTCGACGTGCCGGAGCTGTCGCTGTGACGATCCACCTCCCGCACGGGGCGTACGAGCCCCGCACCACACCCCTGGACCTGGCCCCCGGCGGCTCCCCGCTCGCCTCGCGCACGGTCTTCTCCGCCGCCCACGTCGTCGCCGACCCCTTCGTCGACGTCAGCCCGGACGGGCCCGCCGCGATCGACTGGGACGCCACCCTCGCCTTCCGCCGCCACCTCTGGTCGCACGGGCTCGGGGTCGCCGAGGCGATGGACACCGCCCAGCGCGGCATGGGCCTCGACTGGGCCGGCGGCGCCGAACTGATCCGCCGCTCCTGTGCCGAGGCGAAGGCCGTCGGCGGCCGGATCGCCTGCGGGGTCGGCACCGACCAGCTGACCGGCCCGGCGACCCTCGCCGAGGTGCGCGCCGCGTACGAGGAACAGCTCGCCCTGGTCGAGGAGAGCGGCGCGCAGGCCATCCTGATGGCCTCCCGCGCGCTCGCCGCGGTGGCCGAGGGCCCCGAGGAGTACGCGGAGACCTACGCGCACCTGCTGCGCCAGGCCACCGAACCGGTCGTCCTGCACTGGCTGGGCCCGATGTTCGACCCGGCCCTGGAGGGGTACTGGGGTTCGTCCGACCTGGACGCGGCCACCGACACCTTCCTCAAGATCATCGCCGAGCACCCGGACAAGGTCGACGGCATCAAGATCTCGCTGCTCGACGCGGCCCGCGAGATCGACGTGCGCCGCAGGCTGCCCAGCGGTGTCCGCTGCTACACCGGCGACGACTTCAACTACCCGGAGCTGATCGCGGGCGACGAACGCGGCTTCAGCCACGCCCTGCTCGGCATCTTCGACCCGCTCGGCCCGCTCGCCGCGCACGCCGTACGGGTCCTGGACACCGGCGACACCCAGGGCTTCCGGGACCTGCTCGACCCGACGGTCGAGCTCTCCCGCCACCTCTTCCAGGCGCCCACCCGCTTCTACAAGACGGGCGTGGTCTTCCTCGCCTGGCTGGCCGGGCACCAGGACCACTTCACGATGGTCGGCGGCCTCCAGTCGGCCCGTTCGCTGCCGCACCTGGCCAAGGCCTACGAACTCGCCGACCGCCTCGGCCTGTTCCCCGACCCCGAGCTGGCCGAGAGCCGGATGCGGGCCCTGCTGACCGTCCAGGGAGGAACCCGATGACCACCCCGAGCAACGTCGGCCGTCTCTCCGTCAACCAGGAGACCATCAAGCAGTGGTCCCTGGAGGAACTCGCCGAGGGCTGCACGAAGGCGGGCGTCGGCCAGGTCGGCCTGTGGCGCGAACCGGTGCGGAAGTACGGCGTCGAGCGCGCCGGACGGCTCTTCGCCGACGCGGGCCTCACCGTCACCAGCCTCTGCCGGGGCGGCTTCCTCACCGCGATCGACCCGGCGGCCCGGGCCCGCGCCCTGGACGACAACCGCGCCGCGATCGACGAGGCGGCGGGCGTCTCCACCGACACCCTGGTCCTCGTCTCGGGCGGCCTGCCCGAGGGCAGCAAGGACCTCGCCGGTGCGCGCGAACGCATCGCCGACGCCCTCGCCGAGCTGGCCCCGTACGCGGCCGAGCGTGGCATCCGCCTCGCCATCGAGCCGCTGCACCCGATGTTCGCGTCGGACCGGTGCGTGGTGTCGACCCTCTCCCAGGCGCTGGACATCGCCGAACGCTTCCCGGCCGAGCAGGTCGGCGTGGTGGTCGACGCCTACCACGTCTGGTGGGACGACCAGGCGCCCGCGCAGATCGCCCGCGCCGGGGCCTTGGGCCGTATCCACTCCTTCCAGCTGGCCGACTGGATCACCCCGCTCCCCGCGGGCGTCCTGCTGGGCCGGGGACAGCTCGGCGACGGCAGCGTGGACTTCCACGTGCTGCGCACGCTGGTCGAGGCGACCGGCTTCGACGGCCCGATCGAGGTGGAGATCTTCAACGAGGGCCTCTGGGCCCGCGACGGCGGCGAAGTCCTCGCCGAGGTGGTCTCCCGCTTCCAGGAACACGCCTGCTGAGAGCGCTTCCAGGAGTCCGGGTAAAGGAATGGTCAAGGCGTACAACCCTTGGCATCCCTGCCCGGTCACACTCTGCGTCGGGACTTCCGGGGGAGGGGTCCGGGGGGAACGGGAAGGCCCGACAGGGGGGAAAGCGAGAGGGGTCCGGCCGCGAGGCCGGGCCCGTTTCGCGTTTCCGGGGCGCGGACGGGCGCCTGCCCGCCCGGTCCTCCGGCCGCCTCACGCGTGTGACCCTCGGGTGTCGCTGACCGCGTCTCGGTTTCCGGCCGCAGATGGCTACGCCCCCGCCCCCCAGCCCTCGTAGACTCGGACATCCGCCACCGCGTCCGAGCGCGTGCCCGCACCGCGTCCGCGACGGGGCCGACCCCGGTCCACCCCTCCGACTCCGCCCGCGCCGGCCTCTCCTTGCCCGACACGGACTCCCGCGCCCCGGAAGGAACCGTCAGCAGATGTACGTCTCCCGCGTCACCATCGAGAACATCAAGTCGTTCAACGGACCGCGAAAAGTCGACCTGACCCTGACCCGCCCGGACGGCTCGCACGCGGGCTGGACGGTCCTCGCCGGTCGCAACGGCGCCGGGAAGACCACCCTGCTGCGCGCCCTGGCGCTCGCGCTGAGCGGCCCGGTGGCGGCCCGGGGGTTGGTCCAGGGCTTCGAGAACTGGGTCACCCGTGGCGCGGAGTCGGGCAGCGCCTCGGCGGAGATCGTCCGCGACAAGGACTTCGACAAGTTCACCGCCTCGGGCCGCACCCAGAACAAGTTCGGTACGGGCCTGCGCTGGACGCCTCCCGGCGAATCGGCGGCCGGGCGCAAGAGCGCGCAGCCCGCGCTGGGCGAGATCCGCAACAACTCCCGTACCCAGAGCGCCAGCGCCGCCCAGCGCGGGCCGTGGGCCGACAACCCGGTGGGCTGGTTCTGCGCCGCGTACGGGCCGTTCCGGCGGATGGCCGGAGGATCGGGCGACGTGCAGCGCCTGATGCTGGCCTCGGGGCCGGTGGCCCGGCAGGCGAGCCTCTTCCACGAGGACGCCTCGCTGGCGGAGGGCGTGGCCTGGCTCATCGAGCAGCATCTGCGCGCCCTCGAAGGCCGGGACGGCGCCCTCGCCCTCAAGGAGGCGGCCCTCTCCGTCCTCGGCGACGGACTCCTGCCGGACGGCTACCGCATCAAGGACGTCGACTCCGAAGGCCTCTGGGTCACCAGGGGCGGACACCGCTTCCCGCTGCGGGAGATGAGCGACGGGTTCCGTACCGTCGCCGCCCTCGTCGTCGACCTGCTGAAGCAGATCCACGACGCCTTCGGGGACCACGCGCTGGGCCGGGGCGGCGAGGGCGAGGGCCCGAGCCCGCTCCAGGTCCCCGGGGTCGTCATCATCGACGAGATCGACGCCCACCTCCACGTCTCCTGGCAGCGCCGCATCGGCCCCTGGCTGACCACGCACTTCCCCAACATCCAGTTCATCGTCACCACCCACAGCCCCTACATCTGCCAGGCCGCCGACCCCGGCGGCCTGATCCGCCTGCCCGGCGTGGACGAGGACGCCGCCCCCGAGGTCGTCCCCGCCGACCTGTACGAACGCGTCGTCTACGGCAGCGGCGACGACGCCGTCCTCTCCGACCTCTTCGGCCTCGACACCCCGTACTCGGAACGCGCCGAATACGCCCGCGCCGAGTTCGTCGCCCTCGAATCCAAGGTGTACGAGGGCGACACCTCGCCCGAGACCGTCGCCCGGTACAAGGAGCTCAAGAGCCTGCTGTCCAGCTCCCCGACCGCCCGCGCCCACGAGGTCTCCGCCCGGCTGTACCGGATCGCCGACCAGGTCCAGGACATCACCGACGGGTACGGGTACGGGGGCGAGTCCTCCGGGTCCGCGGAGTCCGCCGGGGGCGGAGAGGCGGGCGAGGCCAAGTGATCCGGATGGTCCGCCCCGAACTCGCTCCCGACACCCAGGAACACCTGGCGACCTACACCCGGCAGATCGCGGACGCGGCGGCCTCCGACCGCAAGGCGACCGCGATCGGCCTCTGGGGCCGCTTCGCCGTCCGCAGACGGGTACGCCCCGGCGTCCTCGCCGCCCTCACCGACATGGCCCCCGGCCACCAACGCTGCATGTACTGCGGCGACAGCCAGGGCACCGACATCGACCACTTCGAGCCGAAGAGCCAGGCGCCGCTGCGCACCTTCGACTGGACCAACTACCTGCTGGCCTGCTCCTACTGCAACAGCAACCAGAAACGCGACCTCTTCCCGCGCGACGCCCGCACCGGCCGCCCCCTCCTCCTCGACCCCACCCTCGACGACCCGCTGCACCACTTACGGCTGGTGCTGCCGCTCTGCACCTACCAGGGTCTCAGCGCCCAAGGCCAGGCCTGCATAGACGTGTTCGGTCTCAACCGGCGCGGCGTCCTCGTCGCCGGGCGCCGCACCGCCTACGCCACCGCCAAGCAGTCCGTCGAACTCTGGCGCATAGCCACCGACCGGGGCCAGCACACCAAGGCCGACGAGGTCGCCCGCGTCGCCTGGGACCGCCCCCTCGCCGACGTACTCGCCGCGATGTTCCACCAGTCCGCACACCCGGCCGCCGACCTGCTCTTCGACGGCGAGGAGGAGACCCTGGCGCTGCTGCGGGACCCGGAGTTACGGGCCAGCTTTCTGGCGCGGGCGTGAGGGTGTGAGCGGAGGGACGGGCTACCGGGCCGCCCGGGTGGGTCCCGGTCAGGCGCCGAGGTCGCCGCTCTTGACGGCGGCGACGAACGAGGACCATCCGGCGGGGGAGAAGACGAGCGCGGGGCCGTCGGCGGACTTGCTGTCGCGGACGGGGACGGCGGGGTGGCCGGTTGCTACTTCAAGGCACTCGCCTTGGTCGCCGCCGCTGTAGCTGGACTTGAACCAATCGGTGAGCGTAGACACATCGGAGATCCCGAGCCTAGGGCTGACCATGTTCGTGTTCCTCCGCTGCTGCCCGCACGAGCGTCAGTGATTCCTGCTGCGACATCGCATCGCTCAGAGTGAGATGGTAGGCCGTCTGGCTTGCCTTGACCAAGGACGGTTCATCCATCAAGTTCCCCGTCAGGAACCCTTCAACATAGGCAACCGGTTCGGCTTCGTCGAAGCTCAGCATGGACAGCAAGCTCTGCTGAAGAGGATGTGCCCCGACGTCGAACGGCAGCACATGCAGGCGTAGTCGACCGCTCTCCGCCATGTCGGCGAGCTTGCGCAGCTGCTCCGCCATGACCTGCCGACCACCGACGCGACGTCTGATCACCGCCTCGTCGAGCATGGTCCACATCTCCGGGTTCAACGGCCCATCGAGGATCTGGGCACGTGCTGTTCGGATGACAACCTCTCTGTCAAGTTCCTCCTGCCGATGATTCGGCCGGTACGCCTGGAAGAGGGCGCGCGCGTACCTGTCGGTCTGAAGGAGGCCAGGCACCAGGGAGAGCCCGAACTGCTGGATACGCGTTGCCTGCTTCTCCAGTTCGGCCATCACCGCGAAGTGATCCGTGTACTTCGAGTCCAGATCCTGGAGCCAACGCAGAAAGAACCCGTCCGTCTTCAACGCCAGATCGATCCGCCGTGCGTCATCAGGCTTCGGGAGGCGTCGTCCCGCTTCCCAGTGGCTGATCAGTGTGGGCGAGCAGACCACCTGTACGGCCAGTTCCTCCTGCGTCAGGTCGGCGGCCAACCGCCGGAGCCGTAGCTCCTCCCCGTACCTCTCCCGCAGAGCCTGAGGCTTCCGGCTCAGTGTCATGACGGCACCAACTCCCCTGATCCTGACAGGTGGGCTGTCAAGCCCAAACCCCTGGCAGGGTAGCCAGCAGCCGCCTCACTCTGTGATGGATTCACCACGGAACGCACTCGTTCGTGGGTGCCGTCGACAGAAGGAGAACGCGCAGAGATGAAGGACCTCGTCCGCCGGTTCACCCGCCCGCTGTGGCGGCTGGTGAGCCCCGCCCGGTCGGCCCTACCCGCTGCCCCGGGCCCCCGCCCGCACCCGTCCGGCCCCACCACCCGCCGGACCGGCGAACGCCCCCTGCGCGGCGAGGACACGCAGCTGATCCGCCCCTACCTCCTGGCGCACGAGTGGCGTGCCGACCGGGTCGCGGCCACCGCCCCGCCGACCCCCGTGACGGAGGTCGCGGCATGATCGAGGAGCATCGTGCGCGCGGTACGTTCCGGTTGCTGCCGTGGACGGGGGCCGGGGGCAAGCAGTGCTGGGTGCTGGGGGACGGTACGGGTTATGTCTCGCGGATGGCGGACAACATCGAGAGCGTCCAGCTCGGCATGGCGGGTGACCTGCTCGATCATGCCGCCGCGTTGCTGGACGACCGGCGGGTCACGGGGGCGGAGTACCGGTTCCTCGCCAACCGGTTGAGCGAAGCGCTGCGGGACGTGAAGCGCATCGCGGATAGCCGGGGCGCACAGCTGGCGGCTTCTGCCGAGGACGAGGACTTCGACTTCGAGGAGGACGACGGAGACGACGACCCCGACGACGCCTACGACATCGCTGACACGGTGGAAGTCGTCGACGCCGTCCAGGCCGGTTCCCGGTCGTCCTCGGGCCTGCCCGGCACGTGACCGCCGTTCACCGGCTGCCGCGGACCGAGTGAGGCTCAGAAAGGTCGTTGCCCGGGTGCCCGGTCCGTGCGGGGCTCGGTGTGGCGCCGGACCCTCGCACCACACCGAGCCCCGCGCTTCGGATCAGAAGCAGATCAGAAGCAGGTCAGAGGCAGATCAGAAGCGGATCAGGAGCCGTCCACCAGTTTCTGCACCGCGGGCGGGAGCTCCGACCCGTCGTAGACGGCGAAGAACGTGGTTGTCTCCGGTGTGTCCCCGACGGCGATGGCGACCTCGGGAGAGATGCCGTCCATCTCGTAGGCGTTGGTTCCCGCGCCGACCGGCTCCTTGTCCTCGTCCGAGCCGCCGGTGTCGTCGCAGGACGGCGACGTGACGACGCCGAGCTTCTTGCCGACCGTGAACTTCACGTTCGCCACGTCCCGGTACGTACTGCCCTGGTAGGTGTACTGGGCGGCGCAGGAAGTCTCCCCGCCGCCGCCCCCGGTCGTGCACGCGGCCACCGGCATCACCATGACCGCCGCCACCAGCAAGTCGGCGGTTCGCCTGGTCCAACTCATCAGTTTTCCCCCTCGGTTCGCGTGGCAGAGAGAGGGCCAAGTGCCTTCTCTCCGCCGAGTGGCCTCGCCGTCGCTCGGCACGGGAATGAGACCGTGCCTGTGGTGAGGCCCTCGTGTTCCGCCGTTCGACGTGGGCGACCCGGATCGGGTTCCCCTTACGAACGACCAAGGTTGTGACGGGTGGGGCCGCAGAGGTGGGACGTCACGCGCTTCTCGGCGCGGCGGCCGGAAGTCACATCCTGTGACTGCCGGCCGCCCGGGTTTCACGTCCGACTGCTACCAGCCGGATGTGTATCCCTTGCCGTTGCACCCGGAACAGACGCCGTCGCCCCCGCACTTGTCGCACTTGCGCTGGCCGCCCCATCCATAGGTCTTCCCGCTGCCCTTGCACGTGCGGCACTCGCCCTTCCTCTCGGGGCAGGCCTTGCATCGAGCCATGAGTTGTCCCCCTCGTCGCGGTTCCGGGGCAGGTACCTGCCGTTGACGGTTCGCCTCCGCGTGGGCCTGCGGGTGGTTCGGCGGGCTCCGGCGCACGCTCACCGATGCCCATCGGACCCGCGCCATCGGACCCGCGCTCGTCCAGCACCCATCAGGGAGCGCGAGAAGGCGACCCGGCGGGCTGCCGAGATGTTCGACGTGCCCCGTTCAACGGTCTCCGGGCATGTCGAAAAGAGCAAGCTCATATATGACGCCGTTCTGACTGCTCGGCAGAGTTGTGCGTGGGGCGCCGAGGGGCGGGGGTCATGAACGACCGCGGGACAGCTCCGGCTCGTGGTGCGACGCCGTCCGCCCGCGCCGGGGCAGCAGGAGCGGGGTGGCCAGGATGAGCAAGCCGGCCACGGTGAGAGCCGTACGCGGGCTGGTGGCGTCGGCGAGCAGCCCGGCAAGTGCCGTGAGGGCGGCGATGGCCGCCTGCTGGCCGATCGACCAGGCCGACAGGGTGCGGGCGACGAGGTGCTGGGGGGTCTGTTCGAGCCGGTAGGTGGCGAGCACCGGGCTGTACAGGCTCATGTTGACGATGATCGCCAGCTCGACGGCGATCACAGTGAGAAGACCGACGACGCCGGGACGCACGAAGACCAGGCCGATCAGCCAGACGGCGCGCAGGGTGCCGACGGTCCGGAAGACCCGTTCCCGGCCGAAGCGGGCCACGACCCGGCGGGCCAGCCGCGAGCCGATGAGTCCGCCGAAGCAGGGGGCGGCGAAGGCGAGGGCGTACTCCCAGGGCGGAAAACCGAGTTGGCGGAGAAGGAGTACGGCGAGCAGCGGCTCGGTGGCCATGATCAGGCCGGCGACGAGGACTTGGTTGAGATAGAGCGCGCGCAAGCCGGAATGCCCCATGATGTGGCGCCAGCCGTCGAGCAGCGCACCGCCCGACCGGGCCGTGCTCTCGCCGCTGGTCGCCGGGGCTTCCTCCCGGCCTCGGATCGCGGTGATGCTCAGCGCGGAGAGCAGGTAGCTGAACGCGTCGGCGACGACGGTGACGACCGGCCCGAACAGGCCGATCGCCGCCCCGCCCAGCGGTGGTCCGACGGCGATGGAGCTCCAGTTCGTGGACTCGAAGCGGGCGTTGGCCACGAGCAGGTCCTCCGGCCGGACGAGGACCTTGAGGTAGGCGCCGCCGGCCGCGTTGAAGGCGATCTTGGCCGCGGCGACCACGGCCGAGACCACGAGCAGCTGGACGAAACCGAGCCGGCCGAGGGCGTAGGCGGCCGGGATCGTCGCCATGGCCGCGAACCGGGCCAGGTCCATCGTGATCATGACCGGCCGCTTGCGCCGGAACTCCACCCACGGCGCGAGCGGCAGCGCGATCAGCGCGCCCACCGCCGGCCCCACGGCGGAGAGCGCGGACACCTCGGCGGGACCGGCGTGCAACGCCAGCACGGCGATCAGCGGCAACGCGCCGAACCCCAGCCCCGACCCGTAGGCGCTCACCGCGTACGCCGTCCACAGCCAGCCGAACGGACGGCTCAGCGGCCTCCTGCTCACCATGCGCAGCGCTCCCACACGAACAAACCGACGTTGACCCGGAGAGCTAAGCGAGCAGCACAACCGCAGGTCAAACAACCGGACCAGCAGCTGCCCACAACCATCCGTTGTTCGCCAAGGCGGATCGGCTGTTCACTAAGGTGGGTCGGCGTGGACCTCGAAGCAGTGCGTACCTTCATCGCCGTCGCGGAAGGGGGCCGGTTCCAGGGAGCCGCCGCCGACCTGTCGATCACCCAGCAGGCCGTCTCCAAGCGCGTCGCCGCACTGGAGCGCGGACTCGGCGTGCGCTTGTTCACCCGCGCTCCGCGTGGCGCGGAGCTCACCATCGACGGGCGGGCGTTCCTGCCCCACGCGCGTGAGCTGCTGCGCGTCGCCGAGCGTGCGGTCGCCTCGGTGCGCCCCGGCCGCCGTCCGCTCCGCGTCGACGTGCTCAACTCGCGCGGCGCGCAGTCCGGCCTGATGCGCGGCTTCCACCAGGCGTACCCCGACCTCGACCTCGACGTGGTGATGCTGTTCGAGATCGGGACGGCGATCGCCGCCCTCCGGTCCGGTGCGATCGACGCGTCCTTCCGTGCCGTCGCCGCGCCCGGCCCGCCCCTGCCCGAGGACATCGAGTCGGTCCGGGTGCTCGACGAACCGCTCCAGCTCCTCACCGGCCCCGCCCACGCCCTGGCGGGTGCCCGGTCGGTGACCGTCGCCCAGCTCGCCGGGCACCGGATCTGGATGCCCGGCCTCGTCCCCGGTACCGAGTGGGCCGCCTACTACGACGACCTCGTCGCCGCGTTCGGCCTCACCATCGAGGCGACCGGCCCCAACTTCGGCTCCGACGCCCTTCTCGACACCATCGCCGACACCCCGGCCCTGGCCACCTTCATGGGCGAGCACACCCGCCTCATCTGGCCCGCCGGCCACGACCTGCGCCGCATCCCGGTGACCGACCCGACGCCGGTCTACCCGCACTCGCTCCTCTGGCACCGGGACAACCCCCACCCGGCGCTGGCCACGCTCCGCGCCCACCTCGCCGCCACGACAGCAGGCCACGGCACCGCCGGGACCTGGGTGCCGGGCTGGGTGTCCCCGCGCTGACCGGGACACGTGGACCGGGACGCGTAGACCGGGACACGTGGACCGGGACGCGTAGACCGGGACACGTGGACCGGGTCTGTCCCGGAGGGGCGCCGGTCCGGGGGCGCGCCGGTCCGGGGAGCCGCGGTCGTGCGACCCGCTACGACGACCCGGCCCCGCCCCACGCGCTCACCACTTGTCGCCGACGCGCACCTTGTCCCACTTGCTCTTCGAAATGCACAGCTCGTGCGCGTCGTTGTCCAGCTCGATCTGGTAGCACTCCTTCTTGTGGTGCGCGACGCGCTTGGTGGCACCGGTCTTCACCTCGTGGCACGACTTCTTGGTCTTGCCGTTCTTCTTGGTCGTGGAGCACTCGCTGCGCGTGACCGGCTCGGTGGTGTACGTGGTGGTGCCGCGCTTGTACTCCTTCTCCGTGATCGTCCCGTGCACCGGATCACCGCCGCAGGCGGCCAGGAGCAGTACGGCGACGGGCACGGCGGCCAGGGCGGCGACGCGGCGGCCGGACGGACGGAGAGCGGGCATGGCGGGTCCTCTGCGGCAAGGAGTGGCGCCGGGCCGCGTGGGGGAGACGGCGGCGGCGTGGATGCGTTCCGCAGCATAGTGACGCACTGGACGTACGTTCGGTTCTCGGGCGGGGGCGGTACCGAGGGCGGGCCACCTCGGGGCCGGTACGGCCGCCCCGCCCGGGAGCGACGGCGGCCCCGCCCGTCCCTGCGTGCGAGCCAGGTGCGGGCGGTGTAGAGAGGAGGCATGTCACAGCGCCGCGAAAGACCTCGTCGGGAGGGGCGAGGCGGGGCGGCGCGAGCGGGCCGGAGCCGGTTTCTGATCGCCGCCCCGGTCCTCTGGATCGTCGCGGTGTCGGTGGTCGACCTTCTGGCGCCGGCCGACATCCACCTGGGCCCGCTGCTCGTCGCGGCCCCGGCGGTCACGGCGTCGTTCGCCGGGCCCCGGACGGTGGGTCTGATCGCCGCCCTCGCGGTGGTCGCGCAGACGGTCATCGGGGTGGTGCGCGGAACCGACGAACTGCTCTCCGCCAACCACGAGGCCCAGATCCTCGCCCTGATCCTGGTCGGCACCCTGCTCGTGATCTTCTGCGTGCTGAGGGAGCGCCGGGCGAAGGAGCTGGCACAGGTGCGGTACGTCTCCGAGACCGCCCAGCGCGTGGTCCTGCCGCCGCTGCCCAGGCGACTCGGACCGCTCCGCGTCGCCTCCCGCTACCTCGCCGCGGAGGCCGAGGCCCAGATCGGCGGGGACCTGTACGCGGTGGCGCGCACGACCACCGGCACCCGGCTGATCGTCGGAGACGTGCGCGGCAAGGGGATGACCGCGGTGAACGACGCCGCCCTGCTCCTCGGCGCGTTCCGCGTCGCCGCCCACCGCCAGTCGAGCCTGGGCGAGCTGGTGAGCTACCTCGACCGGAGCGTGTGCTGGGACCTCATGGAGCCGGGCGAGACGAGCCGCTACGGAGAAACGTTCATCACCGCGACCGTCCTGGACATCCCCGACCGGGAGGGCCGGGTCGAGATGGTCGCCTGCGGGCATCCGCCGCCGGTCGTCCTGCGCGACGGCCGGCCGACGACGATGGACGTCCGTCACCCCGCGCCCCCGCTCGGCCTGGGAGAACTGGTGCACCCGAGGTACCACGTCGACAGCTTCCCGTTCGAGCCGGGAAGCCTCCTGCTGCTGTACACCGACGGCGTCACCGAGGCCCGCGACGCCGACGGCACCTTCTACCCGCTCGCCGAGCGCATCACGGGCTGGACCGAGCGGAGCGCCGACGCCTTTCTCGGCCGCCTCCAGCACGACCTGATGGACTGGGTCGACGGGCAGCTCGGCGACGACGCCGCCATGATCGTCATCGAACGCCCCGTCGCGCCGCCGGCCTGATCGCCCGTCCGCCGGTCCGAGGGCGTGCCGTCAGGCCGTCTCCGTCGACCCCGCTGCCTCGGCCGACTCCGCTGCCTCGGCCGACTCCGCTGCCTCGGCCGACTCCGCCGTGCCGGCCGTCTCCGCTGCTCCCGCCGCCTCCGTCGTCTCCACGGGCTTCCAGGCAGGTCCGTTTCCGTCGTGCTCGACCCGGCCGAACACCACGTCGGCGAAGTGGATGCCGAAGCCGATCGTGCCCGGTTCGGCCAGCTCGTCCACGAGACGGCGGCGGTGTCCGGCGGACCGGGCGGGGTCGGCGTCGTACACGCACGACCACCCGGGGTGGTCCACCTGGATCGGCGCGTGCAGGGAGTCACCGAAGGCGATCAGGCGGGTTCCGCCCCCGGTGATGACGAACTCCGCGTGTCCGGCGGTGTGGCCGGGGGCGAGCCGGACCCGTACGCCCGGGAAGATCTCCTGCCCGTCGGCCACCGTACGGACCTGCGGCGCGAGAGCGGCGATGTCCGCCGCGGACGTGTGCTCCGATCCGGGCGCCGCGTGCTCGGCCCACTCCGCCTCGGTCACCAGGTAGTCGGCGTGGGTGAAGGCGGGCCGGTCCTCGCCGGGGGCGGTGTGCACGGCCCAGCCGACGTGGTCGGGGTGCAGGTGGCTGAAGGCGACCGCTTCGATCTGCTCGGGCCTGCGGCCGAGTGCGGCCAGGTTGTCCAGCAGGGCGCCGCCGTACATGCTGCCGTTGGGCGTTCCCGGTTCGGCCGGCAGCGTGTGCGGGCCGAACCCCGCGTCGATCAGCAGGGCCCGGTCGCCGTGCTCCACCAGCAGGCCGCCGACGCTCGCCACCAGGTGGCCGGAGGCGTCCAGATACTCCGGGTGGGCCGCCCAGGTCGCGTCGGTGGAGTCCGGCAGCCAGGCGCCCGGCCGCCCCTGGATCGCCCCGTCGGGCACGAAGGTCACCGTCGTGTCGCCCAGTCGCAGGGAGCGGATCCGCGCCGCGCGCCGCAACCGTTCGCCGTGGTCAAGCGCAGGGTTCGTCATGGTTTCCTCCCTCGTCCGGCATGGGGCATGCCGTAGGCCGTGCGCCATGGTGGGGTACCACCTGGCGGTGGAACCCCGGCATCACGATAAGCATCAAGTTTGAATCATTCAAGCTGTAATTATTCTGACTTGATGGACTTGCTAGGGTGGGGCCATGACGCCCCCACCGGAAGCACGCGCGGACCGAACGGACCTCGCGGACCGAGCCGTCGCCGAGCGGGAGGTCTGCGGCCTGGTGAACGGGCTGGCGCACCAGATCGCCGACCACGTACGCCGACGCGCCGTCACCCTGGGGCTGACCGCGGCGCAGGCGACCGCGCTGCGCGAGATGACCGGACCGATGACCATGCGCGAGCTCGCCGAACGCATGAGCTGCGAACCCTCCAACGCCACCTACGTCATCGACAAGCTCGAAGGGCAGGGCCTGGTCGAGCGCCGCCCGCACCCGACCGACCGCCGCGCCCGCCACCTCGTCCTCACCGCCGAGGGCGACGCCCTGCGCGAACGGCTCCTCGAACTCCTCGCCCAGGACTCGCCCCTGGGCGGCCTCACCCCGGAGCAGCAGCGCGCCCTCCAGGAATTGCTGGAGAAGACCGTCGTCCGGTCCTGAGGTGCGGTTGCCTCTCGGTCCTCCGCCGGTGTCCGGACGGGCGTGCCGCGAAGTGCGGGGCAACGTGCGACGGTTCGTGTAAATCGCACGTAAACACGACCGGTTGATCATTAAGAAACAAAAATGACATTCAGCTGATCAGCAGCGGTGGTGATCTTCGTGTGTGCCGGTGATGAGCCGGAGCATGCCCTCCCCCCGGGGGAGGTGCCGACCATGCACGAGAGGAACCGCCGCATGTCCATACCCCGTTCCCGGCGCCCAGGACCGCGCCGGACGGCGGGCCCGGTGCAGGCCACCGTCGCCGCCGTCGCCCTCGCCCTGACCCTCCCCCTGACCGGTACCGCCTTCGCCGACGAGGCGTCCTCGAAGGCGGGCCCGGATCCGGCGGCCACCACCGCCACCGGGTCGGCCGCCGACCGCAGTTGGTCGGTCACGCGCTCGGCCGACGGCTACCACGTCACCCTGAAGCTCGACGAACCCCTGCCCGTACGCGACGCGCTCCCCGAGATCGCCGTCGACGGCGCCTCCCTCGGATACGCCCGGCAGACCACCGACGGACACACCCTCTCCCTGGTCACCACCGACCTGCGCGCCGCCCACCCGGACGACGTCCGGGTCGCCTGGAACGGCGCCGCCGACACGGTCACCAAGGCCCAGCACGCCCCCCGGGGCACCGGCCGCCACGGCAAGCCCACCGCCACCGCCGCCTCGCTCACCGAGGCCGCCACCGCGAAGGGCCGCTACCACGTGGCCCGCGCCGACTACGACTTCGGCGACACCGCCGTCACCCTCGGCGGCCTGAGCGACCGCGCCGCCGAACTCCGCGCCGCCGTCTGGGTCCCGACCGACGCCAAGGGCGAACGCCCCGTCGTGCTCTTCCTCCACGGCCGCCACTCCGCCTGCTGGAACGCCGACACCGCCAAGACCAACAACGCCGCGTGGCCCTGCCCCGAGGGCTACGCGCCCATCCCCAGCTACCTCGGCTACAACGCCACCGCCGAGACCCTCGCCTCCCAGGGTTACGCGGTCGTCTCCGTCAGCGCGGACGGCATCAACGCCCAGGACGCCTCCTTCACCGACGACGCCGGGACCCTCGCCCGCGGACAGCTCGTCCTCGACCACCTCGACCTGCTCGCCCGCGCCGACCAGGGCACCGCGCCCGGCATGAGCCGCCTGCTGAAGGGCCGCCTGGACCTCTCCAGCGTCGGCCTGATGGGCCACTCGCGCGGCGGCGAAGGCGTCGTCAAGGCCGCCCTGCTCAACGCGGGCCGCGCCCACCCGTACGGCATCGACGCCGTACTCCCGCTCGCCCCCATCGACTTCGGCCGCGAGACCCTGCCGGACGTGCCGATGGCCGTCGTCCTGCCGTACTGCGACGGCGACGTCTCCAACCAGCAGGGCCAGCACTTCTACGACGACAGCCGCTACACCGGCGCCGACGACGACGTCCTGCGCTCCTCCCTGATGGTGATGGGCGCGGACCACAACTTCTTCAACACCGAGTGGACCCCCGGCGTCGCCGTCGCCCCCGCGAGCGACGACTGGTCGGCCTCCACCGACGCGGTCTGCGGCAGCGCCTCGCCCACCACGACCCGGCTGACCGCCGCCGAGCAGTCGGAGGCAGGTACGGCCATCATGTCCGGGTTCTTCCAGCTCACCCTGGGCGGCCAGGACCGCTTCCTGCCCCTCTTCGACGGCAGCCTCGGCACGTCGACCACCGTCGGCGCGGCCACCGTGTACAGCGAGGCCCAGGCCCCCGGCCGCAGCCGCTCCGACATCGCCCCGCTGACCGGCCCGTCCTCCGACGTCACCATCACCGGCGGCACCGGAACCTACTGCGCGGGCTTCACCGGCCGCCCGACCATCAGCGCCCTCGGCGCCTGCACCGGCTCCACCGGCACCTCCCGCTTCCCCTCCTGGACCCCCGCCAACTACGCGGGCAACGTGGAAGCCACCCCGCTGCTCCACCTCACCTGGCCGGACAGCGCGGGCACCCCCGCCCAGGCGGTCGTCGAGGTGCCCAAGGGCTCCCGTGACGTGCGGCGCTACGACAGCCTCGCCTTCCGTGCCGCCGTCGACGAGAACGGACCCGACACCGACCTGACCGTCCGGCTCACCGACGGACGCGGCCGTACCGCCGCCGTGGCCCTCTCCTCGCTCAGCGACGCGCTGAAGGCCTACCCGTCCTCCGGCACCAGCACCCTGCTGCCCAAGACCTGGCTCCAGACGGTGAACTGGCCGCTCGCGAAGGTGCGGGGCGTGGACCTCTCGGACGTCCGCCGCATCACCCTGACCGCCCCCGCGACCGCCGGCGGCGTCTACCTCTCCGACGTGGCCTTCCAGACCGTCGAGGCGGGCCGCGGCGGCCCGAGCGACCTCCCGCAGGTCTCCGTCACCGGCGCCACGGCCGCCGAGAACGCCGGTACCGTCCCCGCCACGGTCACCCTCTCCCGCCCCTCCCGCACCCCGGTGACCGTCAACCTCCAGACCGTGGCCGGCACCGGCACCCAACTCACCACCGCCGCCCGGAAGATCACCATTCCGGCGCGCACCACCTCGGTCACGGTCCCGCTGCCCGTCCTGGACGACAGCGCGGCCCAGCCCGCCGCCGACACGGTCTACAAGATCTACGTCTCGGTGCCCACCGGCGCGGTGATCGGGCAGAACTACGCCCGGATCACCGTCCACGACGACGAGTCCACCGCCTGACCCCTCCCTGAACGCGGACGGTCAGCAGGATCGCGCCGGTGCCCAGCTGCGCGGCGGCGCGGGCGAGGTCGGCGGCGAGCACCACCCGGCGGGCGGGCCAGCGGTCGGCGACCACGCCCGCGAGGGGCAGCAGGAGCACCATCGGGAGCATCTCGGCGG
>NZ_JBHWYX010000048.1:0-67752 GCF_042728795.1 Streptomyces sp. NPDC060184 | reverse complement strand
GTATAAGAGACAGCCCCCGAGGGGTGCCGCCCTTCTTCGTATCCGTCCCCGTATCCGCGGCGGTCCGGGGACGCCGTTCAGTCGGCGGAGGCGAGTCTCCGCATCACCAGGCCGGAGGCCGGCTTCGGGCCGAAGGACGTGGACTTGCGCGGCATGGTGACGCCCTGTCGGGCGAGGTCGCGGACGACGGACTCGCGTACCGGATGCATCAGGACGGCCGTACCGCCGGACCGTTCGGCCTGCTCGGCCGCGGCCACCGGGTCGTGGAGGTAGGCGATCTCCTCGGCGGTGTCCGGCAGGCGCCAGACCCGGTCGAGCAGCGTCTCGTGCAGCACCGTCGCGTCCAGGGTGCGCCAGGCCTCCGGGCGGCCCGCAGGGATCGTGCGGGCGAGCAGGGCGGGGTCCGGACGGTCCACGAGGCGGTACGCGCCGTCGCCCGCCAGCAGATAGGCGTTGCCCTCCTCGGACGCGGCGGCGAGCGCGCCGAGCGCCCGGGGCAGCGGGCCCGCCACCTCCCGCACCCGGAACCGGCCGCCGAGCGCGGCCACGGCGTCGGCGGGGGCGAGCCGGCGGAGCACCCGGTGGATCGCGCGCACCTGGAGCGGGTAGCGGGCCGTGTCGACCAGGAGGACCAAGCCGAAGTCCCACGGCCCGGGGGAGTCCTGCTCCCGCTGGAGCCGCAGATAGGTGGCCCACCGGTGGTGGCCGTCCGCGATGAGGGCCTGGCGGGGCAGGAGATCGGCGGCGGCCTCGGCCTGCTCCGCCGGATCCGTGACGGCCCACAGCCGGTGCCGGAGCCCGTTCTCCGTCGTGGTGGTGAGCAGCGGGGGCCGCCGGGCCGCCCGCTCGACGACCGCCGCCGCGCCGGACTCCGTACCGTCACCCGGACAGGTGAGGAGCAGCGGTTCGAGGTGCGCGCCGGTGGCGCGCATCAGGGCGGCCCGTTCCGCCACGACGTCGTCCATCACCTCCTCGTGCGGGAGGACGATCCGGTCGGCGGCGGGGGAGAGTGCAAGGGCGCCGATCAGGCCGCGCTGGAGGACGCCGTTGCCGCGCTGTTCGTAGACGTAGAGCGCGGGTTCGGGGTCGGTGGCGAGCACCCCCTCGGCGAGCCATGCGTCCAGGGTCCGGGCCGCGAGCCGGTTGCGGGCGGCGGGTGAGCCGTCCTGAGGCAGGATCAGCCGCACGATGTTGTGCGGGTCCGCCGACTCCAGGTGGTGCAGGCCGTCCGGCCGTACGACCACGTCGTACGGCGGGGACGTCACCGCGGCGAGGCTGCCCACCCGCTCGGGGACGTAACGCACGCCACGGAACGGGAACAGGCGCAGCCCCTTTCCGACGTGCCCCGATGTGTCCATCCCCGCATCGTAGGTGCGGCCCGTCGATGCGCGATGATCGGGGCAGACGCATCGAACGAGGAGCGAACACAATGAGTCAGCAGGACACGTCCCGGCCGCTCGGCAGCGGTACGCCGCTGAGCGAGGCGTACGACACGGCTCTGCTCGACCTCGACGGGGTCGTGTACGCGGGCGGCCAGGCGATCGGCCACGCCGTCGAGTCGCTCACCACCGCCCGGGACGGCGGGATGCACCTCGCGTACGTCACCAACAACGCGCTGCGGACACCCGCCGCGGTGGCGGCCCACCTGACCGAGCTGGGGGTACCCGCCGAGCCGTCGGACGTGATCACCTCCGCGCAGGCGGTCGCTCGGCTGGTCGCGGACCAGCTCCCGGCGGGCGCCCGCGTCCTCGCCATCGGCGGCGAGGGGCTGCGGGTCGCCCTGGAGGAGCGCGGGCTCGTCCCGGTCGACTCGGCGGACGACGACCCGGTCGCGGTGGCGCAGGGGTACGGCGGCCCGGACTTCCCGTGGTCGCGGCTGGCCGAGGCCTCGTACGCGGTCAACCGGGGCCTGCCCTGGTTCGCGTCCAACACCGACCTCACCATCCCCAGCGCGCGGGGCATCGCCCCCGGCAACGGCGCGGCCGTCCAGGTCGTCCGGATCGCGACCGGCGCCGAGCCGCAGGTCGCGGGCAAGCCGCTGCCCCCGATGCACCGGGAGACCGTGCTGCGTACCGGGGCCGAGCGCCCGCTCGTCGTCGGCGACCGCCTGGACACCGACATCGAGGGCGCGTTCAACGGCGGGGTGGACTCGCTGCTGGTGCTGACCGGGGTGACCGACGCCGCCCAGCTGGTCGCGGCGGTGCCCGAGCACCGGCCGACGTACGTCGACCGGGACCTGCGCGGGCTGCTCACCGGGCAGCCCGAGGTGACGGTGGAGGACGGCACGGCCCGCTGCGGCGGGTGGACCGCGTCGCCACGCGGGCAGGAGCTGGTCCTCGACGGCGAGGGGGACGCCCTCGACCCGATCGACGGGCTGCGGGCGCTCTGCGGCGCCGCGTGGACCGCCGGGGGCTCCGTGGCGTGCTCCCTCGACGCGGGGAAGGCCGTCGCCCGCCTGGGACTCTGACGGAAGGCGGGGGAGGGGGCGGGCGGTGACCGGGAGCCGGCCGGTGAAGGCGGTTCGGCCCGCCCGCCCCAGGCGGCCCGTGCCCGCCTCAATTCCAGTGCCCCCCTGAGGCGGCCCGTGCCCGCCTCAGGTGCCCCAAAAGCCCCTCAGAGCAGCGATCTCAGCTTGAGCAGGTCCCGGAACCCCGCCTCCAGGCGGACCCGGCCCGCCCCCCACGCCTTGGCGAAGTTCAGGTCGCCGTCCACCAGCGCGACCAGGTCGTCGCCGGTCATCGCCAGTCTGATCTCGGCCCGCTCGGGGGGTGGGCCCTCGACGGTGTCGAGCACCCGGATGCGGCCGTCCGTGAGCCGGCCGGTGAACGTCACATCGAGGTCCTTGATGTGACAGCTCAGCGAGCGGTCCAGGGAGGCGGCGCTGCGCACGTCTCCGTCCGCGCCCGCGAGATTGTCGGAAAGTCTGTCGAGTGCGCTGCGGCACTCTGCCATGGTCGCCATCGTGATCGACGGTACCCCAGCGCACCGAGGTAGCGTTCCGGCATGAACGACTTGACGACGGGGCCCGGGACCGTGTCCGCGCAGGCATCCCCGGCGGCACCCGGCACCGCCCCCGGCGACGACGGCGGGACGCCCGTCCCCGGTGGGCGGGCGGCCGTCCCCGGTGAGGAGGCGGCCGGCTCCGCCACCGCCCCCTCCCACGCGCCCGCCGCGCCCGCCCCCCTCGGCGTCGTCCGCACCCCCACCGGGAACGCCGCCGTGGACGCCGCGCTGGAGCGCCTGGCCGACGCCGACCACCTCGCGGCGGACGGACACACCGAGGTGTACGAGGATGTACACCGCGGGCTGCGTTCCACGCTGACCGCGCTGGACGCGGGGCCCGTACCCGCACCCCCGTACGACAACAGGAGCTGAACGTAACCGTGGCAGGAGTGGCCCGTCGCCGCCTCGACGCAGAGCTGGTACACCGCAAGCTCGCCCGCTCGCGCGAGCACGCGAGCCAGCTGATCGCCGCGGGACGCGTCTCCGTACGCGGCCTGGTCGCGACCAAACCCGCCACCCAGGTGGAGACCAGCGCCCCCGTGGTCGTGGCGAAGGACGAGAGCGATCCGGAGTACGTCTCGCGCGGCGGGCACAAGCTCGCCGGCGCCTTCGCCGCGTTCGTACCGCTGGGGCTGGAGGTGGAAGGCCGCCGCGCGCTGGACGCCGGGGCGTCCACCGGCGGCTTCACCGACGTGCTGCTGCGCGCCGGGGCCCGGCAGGTCCTCGCCGTCGACGTCGGCTACGGACAGCTCGCCTGGTCGCTCCAGTCCGACGAGCGGGTCGTCGTCAAGGACCGCACCAACGTGCGCGAACTGACCCTCGACGACATCGACGGGCTGCCGGTGGACCTGGTGGTCGGCGACCTCTCGTTCATCCCGCTGGGGCTCGTCCTGCCCGCGCTGGTGCGCTGCGCCGCCCCCGACGCCGACCTGGTCCTCATGGTCAAGCCGCAGTTCGAGGTCGGCAAGGAACGGCTCGGCAGCGGCGGGGTGGTGCGCAGCCCCGAACTGCGCGCCGAGGCGGTACGCGAGGTCGCGCGCCGGGCGGCGGCGCTGGGGCTCGGGGTGCGCGGGGTCACGGCCAGTCCGCTGCCCGGCCCCTCGGGGAACGTCGAGTACTTTCTGTGGCTGCGGGCCGGCGCACCCGAACTGGATCCGGCAGATGTGGACCGTGCAGTGGCGGAGGGGCCTCGTTGACGACGACGACAAGTACGGCACGAACAGTCTTCCTTTTGGCGCATACCGGCCGTCCGGCCGCGATCCGCAGCGCGGAGCTCGTGGTGCAGGGACTGCTGCGCAACGGCCTCGGCGTGCGGGTCCTGGAGGCCGAGGCGGCCGATCTGCCGGTCCCGGCCGCGGTGGAGACGGTCGCCGAGGCGACCCCCGCCGCCGTGGACGGGTGCGAACTGCTGATCGTGCTCGGCGGTGACGGCACCCTGCTGCGCGGGGCGGAGATCTCGCGCGCCTCGGGCGTCCCCATGCTGGGGGTCAACCTCGGCCGGGTCGGCTTCCTCGCGGAGGCCGAACGCGACGACCTCGACCGGGTGGTCGCCCGTGTGGTGACCCGGGCGTACGAGGTCGAGGAGCGCATGACGCTCGACGTCGTGGTGCACAGCAACGGCGCGGTCGTGCACACCGACTGGGCACTCAACGAGGCGGCCGTGCAGAAGGTTTCGCCCGAAAGGATGCTGGAGGTCGTCCTGGAGATCGACGGCCGGCCGGTCACCGGGTTCGGCTGCGACGGGATCGTCTGCGCGACCCCCACCGGCTCGACCGCCTACGCGTTCTCCGCCGGCGGGCCCGTCGTCTGGCCCGAGGTCGAGGCCCTGCTGATGGTGCCGATCAGCGCGCACGCCCTGTTCGCCAAGCCGCTGGTCACCTCGCCGTCGTCGGTGCTCGCGGTGGAGGTCCAGCCGCACACCCCGCACGGGGTCCTCTGGTGCGACGGCCGCCGGAACGTGGAGCTGCCCGCCGGTGCCCGCGTCGAGGTGCGGCGCGGAGCCGTACCCGTACGGCTGGCGCGACTGCACCACGCGTCGTTCACCGACCGGCTGGTCGCGAAGTTCGCGCTGCCGGTCTCGGGATGGCGCGGCCTGCCGCAGTGACGGGGGCGCGCACGGCCCCGGCGGGGGCCCGGACACCCGTCCGGGGCCGGTGGGCCGGGGCCGCGCGCGGACGCCCGCGGGCGCGTCGCGGGCGGGGGCCGTCGCACGGGGGCGGTGAAACCTCGTATGGTCGTGTCCGTGTTGGAGGAGATGCGGATACGGTCGCTCGGAGTCATCGACGATGCCGTGGTCGAGCTGTCGCCCGGATTCACCGCGGTCACGGGTGAGACCGGAGCGGGCAAGACCATGGTCGTCACGAGCCTCGGGCTGCTGCTCGGCGGACGTGCCGATCCCGCCCTGGTGCGGATCGGTGCGAAGGCCGCGGTGGTCGAGGGACGGATCACGGTCGGGGACGGTGACACGGTCGCCCTGCGGGCCGAGGAGGCCGGTGCGGAGATCGAGGACGGCGCGCTGCTGATCAGCCGTACCGTCTCGGCGGAGGGCCGCTCACGGGCCCACCTCGGGGGCAGATCCGTGCCCGTCGGGGTGCTCGCCGAACTCGCCGACGAACTGGTCGCCGTGCACGGCCAGACCGACCAGCAGGGGCTGCTCAAGCCCGCCCGGCAGCGCCAGGCCCTGGACCGGTACGCGGGCGACGGCGTCGCCGTGCCGCACGAGAAGTACGCGGCGGCCTACCGGCGGCTGCGCGCGGTCGTCGTGGAGCTGGACGAGATCACCACCCGGGCCCGGGAGCGGGCCCAGGAGGCGGATCTGCTGCGCTTCGGCCTCGACGAGATCGCGGCCGTCGAACCGCTGCCCGGGGAGGACGCCGAACTCGCCGCCGAGGCCGAGCGCCTCGGCCACGCCGAGGCCCTCGCCTCCGCCGCCGCCCTCGCGCACACCGCGCTGGCCGGGAACCCGGAGGACCAGGAGGTCGTGGACGCCACGACCGTCGTGGCCGCGGCCGGCCGTTCACTGGACGCCGTACGCTCCCACGACCCCGCCCTCGCCGCCCTCGCGGACCGCATCGGGGAGATCTCCATCCTGCTCGCCGACGTCTCCGGGGACCTCGCCGGATACGCCGACCAACTCGACGCGGACCCGCTGCGCCTCGCCTCCGTGGAGGAGCGCCGGGCCGCGCTCACCGCGCTCACCCGCAAGTACGGCGAGGACATCGGCGCCGTGCTCGCCTGGTCCGAGGCGGGCGCCGCGCGCCTCACCGAGCTGGACGGCGACGACGACCGGATCGGTGAACTCACCGACGAGCGCGACGCCCTGCGCGAAGAGCTCTCCGCACTGGCCCAGGCCCTCACCGACGCCCGCACCGAGGCGGCGGCCCGCTTCGCGGCGGACGTCACCGAGGAGCTGGCCTCCCTCGCGATGCCGCACGCCCGCGTCTCCTTCGCCATCCGGCAGACCGAGGCGCCCGACGAGGCCTCCGGCATCGACGTGGGCGGTCGCAGCGTCGTCTACGGCCCCTCCGGCGCGGACGAGGTCGAGCTGCTGCTCGCCCCGCACCCCGGCGCCCAGCCCCGGCCGATCGCCCGGGGCGCCTCGGGCGGTGAGCTCTCCCGGGTGATGCTCGCCGTGGAGGTCGTCTTCGCGGGCTCCGACCCCGTGCCCACGTACCTCTTCGACGAGGTCGACGCGGGCGTCGGCGGCAAGGCGGCGGTGGAGGTCGGCCGCCGCCTCGCCAAGCTGGCCAGGACCGCCCAGGTCGTCGTGGTGACCCACCTCCCGCAGGTGGCCGCGTTCGCCGACCGGCAGCTGCTGGTCGAGAAGACCGTGGACGGCTCGGTGACCAGCAGCGGGGTCACCGTCCTGGAGGGCGAGGACCGGGTACGCGAACTCTCCCGGATGCTCGCGGGCCAGGAGGACTCCCAGACGGCCCGTGCCCACGCGGAGGAGCTGCTGGCCACCGCACGGGCGGACAGCGCGTAGGAGCGGCGCCCGGGCGTCGGCGCCGCGTCGGCACCCCGGCGCCCCCGCCGTGTCCGTACCCCGGCGCCCGCTCCGGCGGGCCGGGGTGCGTTCCGGCGCGGCGCCGGGCGTCCCGGGCGCCGGTTCGCCGTCGTGGCCGTCACTCGTGCGAGTGGTACGGAACGGCCGGTTGTCGCCGGACCGGGGTGCAGCAACGTTCCGGCGGTCGGCAACGCCCGTACGGACTGGCATCCTTGGGGCTGTGCCCGCCGTGGCACGCACCCCTCAACGACGCGGGAAGTCCGGGAGCCAATCGACGTGTCACAGCTGCGAACGGTGCAGGTCCTGGGCGGCGGAGGCGCCGGCAGCTGCGCCCACGTCGGGTCGCTCGCCGCCGGGCTGACCGCGCGAGGGGTGCAGGTCACCGTCTGCGCGCCCGCCGCCGTGGACCTGGTCCACGACTTCTCCGCGACCGGTGCCCGCTTCGCCGCGGTGCCCCGGCGCGGCGACCCCGTCTCCATGGCCGCCCTGCGCTCCGCCTGCCTCGGCGCGGACGTGGTGCACGCGCACGGCCCGCACGCGGCTGTCCGCGCCGCTGCCGCCCTCGGCGGCCTGCGCGTCCCGCTGGTCGTGACCTGGCACGGCCGGGGCCACGCCGAGGGCGCCCGCAGGCGCGTGCGGCATCTGCTGGAGGTCCGGGCGGCCCGTGCGGCGGCCGTCCTGCTCGGCACCTCCTCCGACCAGGTGGACCGGGCCCGCCGCAGGGGCGCCCGGGACGCCCGGCTGGCCCCGGTCGCCGCACCCCTCTCCCGTACCGCCGCCGACCCGGCGCACCTCGCCAAGGTCCGTGCCGAACTCGGCGCGGTGGGGAACCCGTTGGTGCTGGCCGTCGGCAGCCTGATGCCGCGTCACGGATACGGTGTCCTGCTCGACGCCGCCCGCCTCCTCGGCACCCTCGACCCGGTGCCCCAGGTGGTCGTCGTCGGCGAGGGCCGCGAGCGGGCCGCCCTGCAACGCCGCGTCAAGGGCGAGCGGTTGCCGGTCCGGCTGATCGGCGCCCGCGACGACATCCCCGAACTCGTGGGTGCGGCCGACCTCGTGGTGATCCCCAGCCGCTGGGAGGCCCGCTCCCACCTCGCGCAGGAGGCGCTGCGGGCCGGTACCCCACTGGTGGCCACCGCCGTCGGCGGCATCCCCGAACTCGTGGGCGACGCCGCCGAACTCGTCCCCTACGGCGACCCCGAGGCGCTCGCGCGGGCGGTCTCGGGGCTGCTCCTCGACCCGGACCGGCGCGCCCGGCTGGCCGCCGAGGGCCGGGCGCAGGCGGCGGGCTGGCCCACCGAGGAGGACACCATCACCCATGTCCTCACGGTCTACGACGAGTTGGCGCAACCGCTCACCCGGACCCGCTGACCTGATGGCCGCTCAGGCCGCCGAGGGCTCGATGTTGTGGTTGAGGCGGAACATGTTGTCGGGGTCGTAGCGGCGCTTCACCCCGGCGAGCCGCGCGTAGTTCTCCTCGCCGTACGCGGCGACGACGCGCTCGTGACCCTCCTGGCCGATGAAGTTGAGATAGACCGCGTCGTCCGCCCAGGGCCGGACCCCGGCGCGCGCCTCGTGGACCCAGTGCCGGGCGCGGGCGTCGTCGGCCGGGTCGTCCCAGATGCCGAAGGGGTGCACGACCCAGGGGGAGGAGCGCCACCGCACGGGCAGTTCGGCCGGCCCGCGCGCCACGGCCCCGCCCAGCGGGAAGAGGATGTGCTGCGACCCGGACGGTACGGGCATGGCGTCCGCCGTGGCGCAGAACGCGGTCACCGCCTCGTCCGGGAAGGCGCCCAGGTACTCGGCCGACCAGTAGTTCCGCCGGCCCGCCGGATCGTCCAGCATGCACTGGAGGTCCGCGTAGGGAATCCCGGCGACGACCTCCGCCTCGTGGGGGAGGGCCAGCAGCGGTGCGGCGACCTCCCGCAGCCCTTCCTCCGTACCGGCCCAGGTGATCAGCACACCGCAGACGGGCTTGCCGACGAACTGCGGAGGCACGAAGTCCTCGGGAGGACCGGTCAGATAGAGGCAGCCGCCGCCGGCCTCCTCGGGCGCCGACGCCATCAGGTCGCGGAAGGCGGTGACGGCCTGCGGACCGTCCTCGGGGCGGAAGAACATCAGCGCCATGCTCATGGCGGGCAGCTCGTGCAGACGGAGCGTCAGCGAGGTGGCGACGCCGAAGTTCCCGCCGCCGCCGCGCAGCGCCCAGAACAGGTCCGGGTTCTCCCGCTCGCTCGCCCTGACGAGGGAGCCGTCGGCCGTGACCACCTCGGCGGCGAGGAGGTTGTCGCAGGCCAGCCCGAACTTCCGCTCCAGCCAGCCCGATCCGCCGCCCAGCGTGAATCCGCCGACCCCGGTCGTCGACGCCCGCCCGCCCGTGGTGGCCAGGCCGAACGGCTGGGTGGCACGGTCCAGATGGCTCATGGTGGCGCCGCCGCCGACCCGGGCGGTGCCCGCTCCGCGGTCGACGGTCACCTCGTGCATGCGGCGCAGATCGACGACGAGCCCGCCCTCGCTCGACGCCATGCCCGCCACGCTGTGGCCACCGCCGCGGACGGCGATCTCCAGCTCCTCCGCGCGGGCGCACCGCACGGCCGAGGCGACGTCCTCGGCGGACGCGCACTGGGCGATCAGGGCGGGACGACGGTCGATCATGCCGTTGAAGACGGCGCGTGCCTCGTGGTACCCCTCGTCCTCGGGGGTGAGGATCGCGCCGGAGAACCCCTCGCGCAGCGCGGCGAGGGAGCTGTCGAACAGAGTGCGGGGCGTCATGATGCCCCCTTCCGAGGGGCAGAAACGTACCTTCCCAGCGTAGTCCCGGGGCCGGGGGAGAGCCCGGCGGGAGAGCCCGACGGCCCGGGGGGAGGGACCCACCCCACCGGGCCGCGGTGCGGGCCGTCGCCCGGTCCCGTACGCACGACGCCCCGGCCACCGCGGAAGGGCGGCCGGGGCGTGCGTGCCGAGGCGCCGGGTCAGCCCGCGTACGCCCCGCTGGCCGTCAGCCGCAGCGCGGTGTCGATGAGCGGGACGTGGCTGAACGCCTGCGGGAAGTTGCCCACCTGGCGCTGCAGCCGGGAGTCCCACTCCTCGGCGAGCAGCCCCAGGTCGTTGCGGAGCGAGAGCAGCTTCTCGAAGAGCTGGCGGGCTTCGTCGACCCGTCCGATCATCGCCAGGTCGTCCGCCAGCCAGAAGGAGCAGGCGAGGAACGCGCCCTCGTCGCCCTCCAGGCCGTCCACGCCCGCGTCGTCGCCGGAGGTCGGGTAGCGCAGCACGAACCCGTCCTCGGTCGACAGCTCGCGCTGGATCGCCTCGATCGTGCCGATGACCCGCTTGTCGTCCGGCGGGAGGAAGCCCATCTGCGGGATCAGCAGCAGCGAGGCGTCCAGTTCCTTCGAGCCGTAGGACTGGGTGAAGGTGTTGCGCTCGGGGTCGTAGCCCCGGTCGCAGACGTCGCGGTGGATGTCGTCGCGCAGCTCGCGCCACCGCTCCAGCGGCCCCTCCACGTCGCCGGACTCGATCAGCTTGATCGTCCGGTCGACCGCGACCCAGGCCATCACCTTGGAGTGCACGAAGTGGCGGCGGGGGCCGCGCACCTCCCAGATGCCCTCGTCCGGCTCGTACCAGTGCTGCTCCAGGTAGCTGATCAGCTTGAGCTGGAGGCCCATGGCGTAGTCGTTGCGGGTCAGGCCCGTCATGTGCGCCAGGTGCAGCGCCTCGGTGACCTCGCCGTACACGTCGAGCTGGAGCTGGTCGGCGGCGCCGTTGCCGACGCGGACCGGGCCGGAGTTCTCGTAGCCGGGCAGCCAGTCCAGCTCCGCCTCGCCGAGCTCGCGCTCGCCGGCGATGCCGTACATGATCTGCAGGTTCTCCGGGTCGCCCGCCACCGCCCGCAGCAGCCACTCGCGCCAGGCGCGGGCCTCCTCGCGGTAGCCGGTGCGCAGCAGCGAGGAGAGGGTGATCGCGGCGTCGCGGAGCCAGGTGTAGCGGTAGTCCCAGTTGCGCACGCCCCCGATCTCCTCGGGCAGCGAGGTGGTGGGCGCCGCGACGATGCCACCGGTCGGCGCGTAGGTGAGCGCCTTCAGGGTGATGAGCGAGCGGGTCACGGCCTCCCGGTAGGGGCCGTGGTACGTGCACTGCGCGACCCACTCCTCCCAGAACCGTTCGGTCGCCTCCAGCGAGCCCTCCGGCTCCGGCAGGGCGGGCGGCTGGTGGTGCGAGGGCTGCCAGCTGATCGTGAAGGCGACGCGGTCGCCGGGGGAGACCGTGAAGTCGGAGTACGTCGTCAGGTCCTTGCCGTACGTCTCCGCCTGCGTGTCCAGCCAGACGGAGTCCGGTCCGGCCACGGCGACCGTGCGGCTGTCCACCTTGTGCACCCAGGGGGTGATCCGGCCGTAGCTGAACCGCATCCGCAGCGACGAGCGCATCGTCACCCGGCCGCTGACGCCCTCCACGATGCGGATGAGCTGGGGGGCGCCGTCACGGGGCGGCATGAAGTCGATCACGCGCACGGTGCCGCGCGGCGTGTCCCACTCCGACTCCAGGATGAGCGAGTCGCCGCGGTAGCGCCGCCGGTCGGCGGCGGGCGGCTCGGCGGCTGCTCCCGCCCCGTCGGCGCCCTCGGACGAGGGGTCCAGCGGCCCCAGCCGCCAGAAGCCGTGCTCCTCGGTACCCAGAAGTCCCGCGAAGATGGCGTGGGAATCGAAGCGTGGCAGGCAGAGCCAGTCGACCGTGCCGTCCCGGCAGACCAGCGCCGCTGTCTGCATGTCTCCGATGAGTGCGTAATCCTCGATGCGCCCGGCCACGTGCGTCTCCAGTCGAACGGCCATGTACCGCCCCGCTGAGGGGGCGCTTGCTGCGGAAATAAGAAAAAGTTCGGAGGGGTCGATAGAGCCCTTGTGACCGGCGGGAGCGGGCGGGGGTGATGCCGCGGGCCGGCCGTCCCGCTCGTCAGCGAGTGTCCGAGCAGGATACGACGCACCGATGTGATCCGCGCGACGGTTCAGGGATCTTGTCGGAGCCGAACGGGTGGGGCGTGGAAGAGGTGCGGACGTTTCGTGAGGCTCGTGCGGAGCGTGTGGCCGGAAGCAGGGTCCTCAGGTCGCTGTTAGGCTGGTAGCCCGTGGACCGGTGGTCGGACGCGAGAGCGGACGAGGCCCCCGAACCGCAGCGACGGCACCCCCGGAATCTCCGGTTCGGCAGCCGGTACGTACCCCAGATTCGCTACCACGGGAGCCCCCTCTTGGCTATGCAGCCCACATCCACGACGACCAAGCACATCTTCGTCACCGGGGGTGTCGCCTCCTCCCTCGGCAAGGGTCTGACTGCCTCCAGCCTGGGTGCGCTGCTCAAGGCGCGTGGTCTCCGGGTCACGATGCAGAAGCTCGACCCGTACCTCAACGTCGACCCCGGCACGATGAACCCGTTCCAGCACGGTGAGGTGTTCGTCACCAACGACGGCGCCGAGACCGACCTGGACATCGGCCACTACGAGCGCTTCCTCGACGTCGACCTCGACGGCTCCGCCAACGTCACGACCGGGCAGGTCTACTCCCAGGTCATCGCCAAGGAGCGGCGCGGCGAGTACCTCGGCGACACCGTCCAGGTCATCCCGCACATCACCAACGAGATCAAGTCCCGCATCCGCCGCATGGCGACCGGTGACGTCGACGTGGTCATCACCGAGGTCGGCGGCACCGTCGGCGACATCGAGTCGCTGCCGTTCCTGGAGACCGTCCGCCAGGTGCGCCACGAGGTCGGCCGGGACAACGTCTTCGTCGTGCACATCTCGCTGCTGCCCTACATCGGCCCCTCCGGCGAGCTGAAGACCAAGCCGACCCAGCACTCGGTGGCCGCACTCCGCAACATCGGCATCCAGCCGGACGCCATCGTGCTCCGCGCCGACCGCGACGTCCCCACCGCCATCAAGCGCAAGATCTCGCTGATGTGCGACGTGGACGAGAGCGCCGTCGTCGCCTGCGTCGACGCCAAGTCGATCTACGACATCCCGAAGGTGCTGCACACCGAGGGCCTGGACGCCTACGTCGTGCGCAAGCTCGACCTGCCCTTCCGCGACGTGGACTGGTCCACCTGGGACGACCTGCTGGACCGCGTCCACAACCCCGACCACGAGGTCACCGTCGCCCTGGTCGGCAAGTACATCGACCTCCCCGACGCCTACCTCTCGGTCACCGAGGCCATCCGGGCCGGCGGCTTCGCGAACAAGGCCCGTGTCAAGGTCGAGTGGGTCACCTCCGACGACTGCAAGACCCCGGCCGGCGCCGCCCGCCACCTCGCGGGCGTGGACGCCATCTGCATCCCCGGCGGCTTCGGCGAGCGCGGTGTCGACGGCAAGGTGGGCGCCATCCAGTACGCCCGCGAGAACAAGGTGCCGCTGCTCGGCCTCTGCCTGGGCCTCCAGTGCATCGTGATCGAGGCGGCCCGCAACATCGCCGGCATCCCGGACGCCAACTCCACCGAGTTCGACGCCGCGACCTCGCACCCGGTCATCTCCACCATGGAGGAGCAGCTCGCCTACGTCGAGGGCGCGGGCGACCTGGGCGGCACCATGCGCCTGGGCCTCTACCCGGCGAAGCTCGCCGAGGGCTCCCTCGTCCGCGAGGCGTACGCCGGTGAGCCGTACGTCGAGGAGCGCCACCGTCACCGCTACGAGGTGAACAACGCCTACCGCTCGGAGCTTGAGAAGAAGGCCGGACTGGTCTTCTCCGGCACCTCCCCGGACAACAAGCTCGTCGAGTACGTCGAGTACCCGCGCGAGGTCCACCCCTACCTCGTCGCCACCCAGGCCCACCCGGAGCTGCGCTCCCGCCCGACCCGCCCGCACCCGCTCTTCGCGGGTCTGGTGAAGGCCGCCGTCGCCCGCCAGGCGGAGGCCGCCGCGTCCGGCGAGTAGTCCCGAGGCATTACCGTTGACCGGGGTACGCGTCCGCAGAGGACGGGTGCCCCGGTTTTTCGTTCGTGAAGCGGGAGGACGCAGATGGGCATCGAGGACAGGGCCGAGGAATGGCGGGTCACCGCGACGGTGACGCCCTTCACCGGCAACAAGACCAGCGTCCGCACCGACGACGTCGTGATGCCCGACGGCACCGTCGCCGGACGTGACTACCAGGTCCACCCCGGCTCCGTCGCGATCCTGGCGATCGACGAGGAGGACCACGTCCTGGTCCTCCGTCAGTACCGCCACCCGGTGCGTCAGAAACTCTGGGAGATCCCGGCCGGACTGCTCGACGTCCCCGGCGAGAACCCGCTGGCCGCCGCCCAGCGCGAGCTGTACGAGGAGGCGCACGTCAAGGCGGAGGACTGGCGGGTCCTGACCGACGTCTACACCAGCCCCGGCGGTTCGGACGAGGCGGTCCGCATCTTCCTCGCCCGCGACCTCTCCGAGGCGGTCGGCGAACGTTTCGAGGTCTCCGAGGAGGAGGCCGACATGGAGCAGGCGCGGGTCCCGCTGGCGGACCTGGTGCGGGGCGTTCTCGCGGGCGAACTGCACAACAGCTGTCTGGTCATGGGCGTCCTGGCGCTGACCGCGGCCCGCGCGGGGGACGGCGAGGGCTCGCTGCGCACGGCCGAATCCCCGTGGCCGGCGCGTCCGTTCGAGGCGTAGGGGCTGTCCCGCACTTCCTGGTGGGCGCGCGACGACGGCTGCGGCACCCCGCCGCGTTGTCGCAGCCTCCGCTCACCCGATATCCGTCGGACGATCGTAAGAATCGCTGATCCGATCGGGCGATGTCTCCGCCCCGCTCCGCCCTGATCGGCGGCACCGCTGAACTAGGCTCGAAAGGCCCGCCGGAACTCCGGCGGGCACCGGGTGCGGCGAAGTGGAGCGTGGCTCGTGACGGATCAGGCGGTGGACACCAGCGGCCCGGCCCGAACGCCCCGCACCGAGGAGCCCTCCGGCACGGCACCACCCGAACTGTTCGGCCGTCAGCGCGAGTTGAAGGCCCTTCAGGAGGACATCGAACGGGCCGGGCTGAACACGCTGGCCGGCCGCAAGGCGGCGCGCGCCCGCGTTCTGCTGATCGCGGGACGTGCCGGGTCCGGGCGCAGCGCCCTCGCCGCCGCCTTCGCCCACACCCTGACCGGAACGGCTCCCGCCGGCGGCTCCGCGGGCCCGCTGCCCTGGGCCGCGCCCGGGACCGGAAGCGGCGACTACCCGGACGGCGTGCTGCGGGTCGCCCTCACCGACTCCGGCGGCACCCGGGTGCCCACCGAACGCACCGCCCGCGAGATCCTCGGCCTGCTCTCCCTCGCCACCCCGCCCGGCGCGGACGCCGACGAGCTCACCGAGATGGTCCGCGAGGCCCTGGCCGTGCGGCGGCTGCTGCTCGTGCTCGACGACGCGGTGGACGCCGAGCAGGTCGACCCCCTCCTCCCGGACGGCCCCGGCTGCCTGGTGCTGGCCACCGCCACCGGCCCGCTGACCGGCGTCCCCGACGTCCGCCCCTGCACCATCGGCGGACTGGACACCGGCTCCGCCGTGCGCCTCCTCGCCGGGGTGATCGGGCAGGTGCGGATCACCGTGGACCCGCGGACCGCCGAGACCCTCGTGGAGGAGTGCGGCGGCCAGCCCGCCGCACTGCTGCTCGTCGCGGGATGGATCGCCGCCCGGCCGACCGCCTCCGTCGCCGACGCCACCCAGCACCTGCGGGGGACCCCGGAGGACACCGAGCAGCCGGTGGGCGCCCGCCCACTGGCCCGCGCGTTCCGGATGGCGCACGACTCCCTGCTGGAGACCCCCGCCCGGATACTGCGACTGCTCGCGCTCGCGCCCGCCGGTCTCGCCGACGCGCACACCGCCTCCGCGCTGGCCGGCTGCTCCGTCTCCGCCGCCCGCCGGACCCTCGACGACTTCGTCGGCCTCGGCCTGCTGCGCACCGACGGCGCCCCCGAGCCCCAGTACGAGGTACCGGGCTGCCTCGCGCCCCTGGTGCGGGCGCTCCTGGAGGAACGCGACCGGCCGGCGGAGACCGAGCTGGCCCGGGCCCGGATGCTGGAGCGCACCGTACGGCTGCTCCACTCCTGCCGGGCGGTCACGGAGCCGGAGGGCTCCCCGGCCCGCCGCAAGCTCGCCGGACTCCCCAGGGCGCTCCGGTTCCCCGGCCCGGAGGAGGCTGCCGTCTGGCTCCGCGTCAGGCTGCCCTCGCTGGTGGCCGCCGCCCGCATGGCGGTGGCGGACGGAGAGCTGGACACCCTCGCCCGCCGCCTGGTCGCCGCCCTGGTGCGGGCGCTCGCGGCCCACCTCGGCACGGAGGCCGCCGCGCCCGAGCTGTACGGGCTGCACGGCCTGGTGCTCGACGTGGCGGAGCGCCGGGGGCTGCACCGGGAGCGGGCCGCCGCGCTGCTCAACCTCGCCGACCTCGACGCCTCCACCGGCCGCACCCGTACCGCCCTGACCCGCTACCGCGCCGCGCTGGACGCCGGGCGGGAGGCGAAGGACCTGTACGCCACCGGCCGCGCGATGGAGTCCGTCGGAGGCGCCTACGCCGAGCTGGGGGACTATCCGCGCGCCTCCGACTGGTACGGCCGGGCGCTCGCGCAGCGCCTCGCACAGGGCGACCGGGAGGGCGAGGCGCGGCTCTACGGGCGGCTGGGCGCGGTGCACGCGTACGCCGGGCGGTACGGCGAGGCGCTGCGCAACTGGCGGGCCGCCTCGGCGGGCCTGCGCAGGCTCGGCGACCTTCCGGCCCAGGCCAGGGCGCTCAGCGAGGCGGCCCGGGTCCAGGAGTACGCGGGCCGCCCGCACGACTCGCTGCGTACCTGCCGGGAGGCGGTCGACCTGGCCCGGCGGGCCGAGGACGTGCGGCTCCAGGCGGCGCTGGAGCTGCGGCTGGCCGACACGCTGGACCGGCTCGGCGACCCCGCCGCGGCCTCGCTGCACCGGGCGACGGCTCAGAGACTGCTGGGCGAGGAAGGGTCTGCCTGCGAAAACATTGGCGTCTCGGTCGAAAATTAGTTCTTTGCAAGGCTAGACAGCGGGAAGTCCTTCATTAGACTGGCTCTGCCGCATGTCCCCGCGATGTCCCCGCGGGTGATGCGCATTTCTGTGCGAGTCCGTGCAAACCGGCGTATTTCCGGCCCCCGGCCGGTCGTCCGCTGCCGGGCGTCCCTCCGAGCCAAGGACCGTGATCGACGTGAAGGTCGGCATCCCCCGCGAAGTCAAGAACAACGAGTTCCGGGTGGCGATCACGCCCGCCGGAGTGCACGAGCTGGTCCGCCACGGCCACGAGGTCGTCGTCGAACGGAACGCCGGAGCGGGCTCGTCCATCACGGACGAGGAGTACGCCGCCGCCGGGGCGCACGTCCTGCCCACCGCCGACGAGGTCTGGGCCGCGGCCGACCTGCTGCTCAAGGTCAAGGAGCCGGTCGCCGAGGAGTACCACCGGCTGCGCAAGGGCCAGACCCTCTTCACCTACCTCCACCTCGCCGCCTCCCGCGCGTGCACCGACGCGCTGCTGGAGTCCGGCACCACCGCCATCGCGTACGAGACGGTCGAGACCGCGAACCGCGCGCTGCCGCTGCTCGCCCCCATGTCCGAGGTCGCGGGCCGGCTGGCCCCGCAGGTCGGCGCGTACCACCTGATGCGCTCGGCGGGCGGCCGGGGCGTGCTGCCCGGCGGTGTCCCCGGCACGGCCGCCGCCAGGGCGGTCGTCATCGGCGGCGGCGTCTCCGGCTGGAACGCCACCCAGATCGCCGTGGGGCTCGGCTTCCACGTCACCCTGCTCGACCGCGACGTCAGCAAGCTGCGCGAGGCCGACAAGGTCTTCGGTACCCGGGTGCAGACCGTGGTCTCCAACGCCTTCGAGCTGGAGAGGGCGGTCGTCGAGGCCGACCTCGTCGTCGGCGCCGTCCTCATCCCGGGCGCGAAGGCTCCGAAGCTGGTCACCAACGAGCTCGTCGCCAAGATGAAGCCCGGAAGTGTTCTTGTCGACATTGCGATCGACCAGGGCGGCTGCTTCGAGGACTCGCACCCGACCACCCACGCCGAACCGACCTTCACGGTCCACGACTCGGTGTTCTACTGCGTCGCGAACATGCCCGGCGCGGTTCCGAACACCTCCACCTACGCCCTCACCAACGCCACGCTCCCGTACGTCGTCGAGCTGGCCAACCGGGGCTGGGTCGAGGCGCTGCGCCGCGACCCAGCCCTGGCCAAGGGCCTCAACACCCATGACGGGCAAGTCGTTTACCGCGAAGTGGCCGACGCGCACGACCTTCCGCACGTCGAGCTGAGCTCGATCCTCGGCTGACGCGCCGGACCCGTTTCGCCCGTCGTTCCGTCAATCCCGTACCTCCGGCCGGACCTTGTGCGCCAAGGTCCGGCCGGTCGTGCGCCGGGGCTCCGTGAGCGGTGGTCAACTCGCGCTGGAAGTCCGTCTTCTCCCGATTCATTCCCTCGCGAAAAGTGCGCCTTGCTTCCCGTGCACCCTTGACAGGGGGGTGTTCGATTGCAGACACATCGGGCCGGGTCCGGCGGATTGTGTTGCTGCGGACCGGTGACACGCCATAGAGTCGCCCATCGTCGGCATGGTGCCACGCTGACCTATCGATAAGTTTCCTGGTCACATCCAAGGAGGTAAGACGACTTGTGAATGAGTCGACATTTACTCCCGGGGGTGGTCAACCAGGGATGCCTGCACGGGGTCAGGGCCCGAACGGGCTCGAAGCTGTCGGCTCCGTCGCGGTCCGCACCTTCGCGACCCACCAGCACATGACGACGCCCCCCCAGATGATGGACGGCCTACACGTGAACGCCATGGCCGGCAACGAGAGTGGCCGCGACACCGCCCACCTCGCCGACTTCGCCGAGATGCCCGAGGGGCACTTCTACGACCCCGACGCCGAGTACGAACCCGATCCGGAGTACGCGGCCACACTCGCCCCCGACGCGGCGCGCCAGCGCCGTGAGCGGATCGGCCCGACCGGGCGCCCCCTGCCCTACTTCCCGATCCCGGGACCACTGACCGAACACGGTCCCGCCAAGATCATCGCGATGTGCAACCAGAAGGGCGGGGTGGGCAAGACCACCTCGACCATCAACTTGGGCGCCGCGCTCGCCGAGTACGGACGCCGCGTCCTGCTCGTCGACTTCGACCCGCAGGGCGCCCTCTCGGTCGGCCTCGGCGTCAACCCGATGGAGCTGGACCTCACCGTCTACAACCTGCTCATGGAGCGGGGCATGTCGGCCGACGAGGTACTGCTGAAGACCGCGGTCCCCAACATGGACCTGCTGCCCAGCAACATCGACCTGTCCGCCGCCGAGGTGCAGCTCGTCAGCGAGGTGGCCCGCGAGTCGACCCTGCAGCGCGCGCTCAAGCCGCTGATGGCCGACTACGACTACATCGTGATCGACTGCCAGCCCTCGCTCGGCCTGCTCACCGTGAACGCCCTGACGGCCGCTCACAAGGTGATCGTGCCGCTGGAGTGCGAGTTCTTCGCGCTGCGCGGTGTGGCGTTGCTCACCGAGACCATCGAGAAGGTCCAGGAGCGGCTCAACCCCGAGCTGGAGCTCGACGGCATCCTCGCCACGATGTACGACTCCCGCACGGTGCACAGCCGCGAGGTGCTCGCCCGTGTGGTGGAGGCCTTCGACGACCACGTGTACCACACGGTCATCGGGCGCACGGTGCGCTTCCCGGAGACCACGGTCGCCGGTGAGCCCATCACGACGTACGCGTCGAACTCGGTCGGTGCCGCCGCCTACCGACAGCTCGCCAGGGAGGTGCTCGCCCGGTGTCACGCCGAGTGAGTCTGCCCGGTGCCGACGAACTGTTCCGCACCACCGGGGGCACGGGACTCCAGTCCTCCTCCCCGGCGGAGCGGCGGCGCAAGGCGAACGGCGAGGCACGGGTGCCCGCACCCGCCGGGGAGGGCGACGCGGCGCCGTCCTCCCCGGCGGGCGTCGGCGCCCCACCGGAGCGGCCGACGGGGCGCGAGGGCACGTCCGCGCCCGACACCGAAGGGGTCGACCCGCGCGGGCGCGCCGGCGGCCCCGAACGCGTGACGGTCCCCCGGACCGGCCCCGGACCCCAGGGCCGGCCGCCGGCCCAGGAGCAGACCGGGGCACCCCAGCAGCAGCGCGGACGCGGTACCGGCCAGGGCAGGGGCGCCAACCGGCGGCCCAGCGGCCGGGAGCGGCACGACGAGAAGATCACGGTCTACGTCTCGGCCGAGGAACTGATGGACCTCGAACACGCCCGCCTGGTCCTGCGCGGCGAGCACGGCCTCGCCGTCGACCGCGGGCGCATCGTCCGCGAGGCGGTCGCCGTCGTCCTCGCCGACCTGGAATCCCGCGGCGACGCGAGCATCCTCGTACGGCGGCTGCGCGGTCGCTGAGCGGTCCGCCGCGGGTAGCCTGCCCGGCAGGGCCGCAAACCCTGCCGCCCGCCCCGTGCGGCCGGCTCCCGCTCCCGCCGGACGCCGGGCCCGTACGAGACGGCACGGCCGGTCCGCCGCCCTCCGTACACCTGGACTGTTCACGTGCCGCTGCCCACGACCGACGACTCCGCCGCCCCGCGCCGCCGCGCCCTCGGGCGCGGGCCGGGGGCGGCCGGGGCGCCGCAGCCGTCGGGAGGAGCGGCACCCGGCGTTCCCGCGGTCCCGGAGGCCCCCGCGGTCCCCGAAGCGCTGCACGCCTCTCCAGCGCCTTTGGAGTCGCCCGGGGCGCCCCAGGAGCCCGAGGAGCCTCCCGGGCCGCCGGAGGGCCCTCAGGGGCCGCCGGAGGACGGCAGGCGGTTCACCGTACGGCTGGCGAACTTCGAAGGCCCCTTCGACCTGCTGCTCCAGCTGATCACCCGGCACCGGCTGGACGTGACCGAGGTCGCGCTCTCCAAGGTCACGGACGAGTTCATGGCCCACATCCGCGCGACGGGCGCGGACTGGGACCTCGACCAGACCACCGAGTTCCTGGTCGTCGCCGCGACCCTGCTCGACCTCAAGGCCGCCCGGCTGCTGCCCACCGCCGAGGTGGAGGACGAGGCCGACCTCGCCCTCCTGGAGGCCCGGGACCTGCTGTTCGCGCGGTTGCTCCAGTACCGGGCGTACAAGCGCGTCGCCGACATCTTCGGCGACCGGCTGGACGCCGAGTCGCGCCGCTTCCCCCGTACGGTCGGGCTGGAGCCGCACCACGCGGCACTGCTGCCCGAGGTCGTCCTCAGCATCGGCCCCGAGGGGTTCGCGCGGCTCGCGGCGAAGGCCATGCAGCCCCGGCCCGAACCGCAGGTCTACGTGGACCACATCCACGCCCCGCTGGTCAGCGTGCGCGAGCAGGCGGGGATCGTGGTCGCGCTGCTGCGCCGGTCCGGCGGGGCCAGCTTCCGGGAACTCACCGAGGACGCGGCCGACACCCTCACGGTGGTGGCCCGCTTCCTGGCGCTGCTGGAGCTGTACCGGGAGAAGGCGGTCGCGCTGGACCAGGAGGAGGCGCTCGGCGAACTCCTCGTGCGGTGGTGCGGCGAGGAGGGCGCGGAGCCCGTCGTGACGGACGAGTTCGACAGGCGAGTGGAGCCGGACGAGGAGGAGGGCGTGGAGCCGTGAGCGGAGTCGCTGGAGCCGGTGGATCCGCCGGCGTCACGGACGGGCCGGTGCACGGGGGCGCACCGGGGCACCGGGGCGCACCGGGGCGCCGGGGGGCGCTGGGGTTCGCCGACGAGGCGGAGCCCGGGTACGACGATGGGCCCGCCGGGTCCGGGAGCGTCGCGGACCTGGAGCTGAAGCCCGCCCTGGAGGCGGTCCTGATGGTCGTGGACGAGCCGGCCACCGAGGAGCACCTCGCCAAGGTCCTCCAGCGGCCCCCGAGGGCCGTGGCCCTCGCGCTGCGGGAGCTGGCCGACGAGTACACCGTCCAGCGCCGCGGATTCGATCTGAGGCTCGTGGCGGGCGGCTGGCGGTTCTACTCCCGGCCCGCCTACGCCGAGGCCGTGGAGAGCTTCGTCCTCGACGGCCGGCAGGCCCGTCTCACCCAGGCGGCACTGGAGACCCTGGCGGTCGTCGCGTACCGCCAGCCGGTCAGCCGTTCGAGGGTCTCGGCGGTGCGCGGAGTGAACTGCGACGGGGTCATGCGGACCCTCCTCCAGCGCGCTCTGGTCGAGGAGGCGGGGACGGAACCCGAAACAGGTGCGATCCTGTACAGGACGACGAACTACTTTCTGGAGCGTATGGGCCTGCGTGGTCTGGACGAGCTCCCGGAACTCGCTCCCTTCCTCCCGGAAGCGGACGCGATCGAGGCTGAGACGCTAGAGGGTGTGCCGTCGTTCGATCCGGACGCACCGGACACCCCGGATACTCACGCAGACGACAAGACGGAATTTTGATGCGAAGCAGTGGCAGGAACAGCGGAAGCGGCAGCAGCGGCGGCGGCAACCGGAACCCCCGGGGCGGCAGCGGCGGGTCCTTCCGGAAGCCCCAGGGCGGCGGCCAGGGCGGTGGCCAGGGCGGTCGCGGCCAGGGCGGCCGTGGGCCGGCCCAGGGCCGCGGCGGGCGCGACGACCAGCAGGAGCAGCGTCCGCGCCGTCCCCGCCCGGAGGAGCGCCGTTACGACGTGGGCCCCTCGACCAGCTCCTCGGGCGCGGGCGACAGCGAAGCCCGCAGGGGCCGCGGCGCCTCGGCCCGCGGCGGCGCCAAGGGCGGCCCGAAGGCCCCGCAGCCGGGCAACGCCCGCGGCGGCTTCCGGCGCGGCCCCTCGGGCCAGGCCCGGCCGCGCGAGCTGGACGCGAAGATCGAACAGCGCAACCGCGACCGGTACGCGGACAAGCCGGACATCAAGCTGCCCAAGACCCACCCGGGCGCCGAGCAGGAGGGCGAGCGGCTGCAGAAGGTCCTCGCCCGGGCCGGCATGGGCTCGCGGCGGGCCTGCGAGGAGCTGATCGAGCAGGCGCGCGTCGAGGTCAACGGCGAGATCGTGCTGGAGCAGGGCAAGCGCGTCGACCCGCAGAAGGACGAGATCAAGGTCGACGGCCTGACCGTCGCGACCCAGTCGTACCTCTTCTTCGCGCTGAACAAGCCGGCCGGTGTCGTCTCCTCGATGGAGGACCCGGACGGCCGTCAGTGCCTCGGCGACTACGTCACCAACCGTGAGACGCGGCTCTTCCACGTCGGCCGGCTGGACACCGAGACCGAGGGCATCATCATGCTCACCAACCACGGTGAACTCGCCCACCGCCTCACCCACCCGAAGTACGGCGTGAAGAAGACGTACCTCGCGGCGATCCAGGGCCCGCTCCCGCGCGACCTGGGCAAGCGGCTCAAGGACGGCATCCAGCTGGAGGACGGGTACGCCCGCGCCGACCACTTCCGCGTCGTCGAGAACACCGGCAAGAACTACCTGGTCGAGGTGACCCTCCACGAGGGCCGCAAGCACATCGTCCGCCGGATGCTCTCCGAGGCCGGCTTCCCGGTCGACCGGCTGGTGCGGACGTCCTTCGGGCCGATCCCGCTGGGCGACCAGAAGTCCGGCTGGCTGCGCCGCCTGACCAACACCGAGGTCGGCATGCTGATGCGCGAGGTCGGCCTGTAGCACCTGGGGAGCCCCTGGCTCGCTCCGAAGGCCCGCGGCCGGTTCCGTTCAGAAAATCCGAACGGAACCGGCCGCGGGCCTTTCGCGCGCCCCGGACCTTCTTTATAGTCAGAGTGACCATTAAGGAGGCGGGCGTGAGTCTCGCGGATGTTCTCGACCCCTTGCAGCAACCCCTGGTGACCTGGCTGGACACTCCGGTCAGCTGGACCGAGGTGCTCGGCTTCGGCAGCGGGGCCCTCTGCGTCTGGCTCGTGGTGCGCCAGCACCTGGCCAACTGGCCGGTCGGCATCGCCAACAACCTCTTCTTCGTGCTGCTCTTCGCCCAGTCCGGCCTCTACGCCGACGCCGGACTCCAGATCGTCTTCATCGCCCTCGCCGCGTACGGCTGGTGGACCTGGACCCACGGGGGTGGACCAGGTGCACCCGTCCTGCCGGTGCGCACGACGCCGCGCGCCGAATGGACCTGGCTGCTCGCGGCGGGGGCGGTGGGGACCCTCGCGCTGACCCTCCTGCTCTCCCGTGCCACCGACTCGACCGTGCCGTTCTGGGACGCCCTGACCACCGCGCTCTCCCTGACGGCGACCTACGGGCAGAGCCGCAAACGGGTCGAGTCCTGGTGGCTCTGGATCGCCGCCGACCTCGTCTACATCCCGCTCTACGCCCACAAGGGCCTCTACCTGACCTCGCTGCTCTACGTCGGCTTCCTCGCGCTCTGCGTGGCCGGACTGCGCTCCTGGCGGCGCGACCTGACGGCGGAGAAGGACCCCAGCGGCACTCCGGCCGCACCCGCGGAGGTGGCGGCGTGAAGAAGTACGACCACGGCCTGGTGCTCGGCAAGTTCTACCCGCCGCACGCCGGCCACCACCACCTCGTCCGCACCGCCCAGGAGCGCTGCGCGCGGCTGACCGTCCTCGTCTGCGCCGCCGGGGTCGAATCGGTGCCGCTCGCCGACCGGGTCGCCTGGATGCGCGAGACGCACCCTGCCGCCACGGTCGTGGGCGCGGTGGACGACATACGGATGGACGTCCACGACCCGGCGGTCTGGGACGCGCACATGGCGGTGTTCACCGCCGCCGTCCCCGAACGGGTCGACGCGGTCTTCTCCTCGGAGGCGTACGGCGACGAACTCGCCCGGCGCTTCGGCGCCGAGCCCGTCTTCGTCGACCCGGGCCGCACCGCCTTCCCGGTCTCCGGCACGGCCGTCCGCGAGGACCCCGTCGCCTGCTGGGGCTTCCTGGAGCCGCCGGTACGCGCCGCGCTCGCCCGCCGGGTCGTCGTCCTCGGCGCCGAGTCCACCGGCACCACCACCCTGACGCTCGCCCTGGCCGAGCACTACCGCCGGCGCGGCGGGGTGTGGGCCCACACCCGCAGCGTGCCGGAGTACGGACGGGAGTTCAGCGCACAGAGACTCGCCGCCCTGCGCGCCGACCACCCCGGCGCCCAGTGGGAGGACGTCGTCTTCACCACCGGCGACTTCCCGCTGATCGCCGCCGTCCAGAACGACCGCGAGGAGGCCGCCGCGCGGACCGGTTCGCCGGTGCTCTTCTGCGACACCGACTCCTTCGCCACCACCGTCTGGCACGAGCGGTACGTCGGCGGGCGCAACCCGCGCGTCGAGGCGACCGCCGACCGCGTCCACCACCACCTGTGGCTCCTCACCGACCACGAGGGCGTGCCCTTCGAGGACGACGGACTGCGCGACGGCGAGGAGCTGCGACCCTGGATGACGGACCGCTTCCGCGCCGAACTCGCCCGCACCGGACGCCGGTTCGTGGAGGTCACTGGCACCCGCGAGGAGCGGCTCGCCACCGCGGTCGCCGCCGTCGACGAACTCCTCGCGTCCGGCTGGCACTTCAACCCACCACTTCCGGAGCGACGATGAACACCCGTGCGCAGGAGCCCGCAGGAGCTCCGGAGGGTTACGACCCGTACGCCTTCACCCCGTTCGCCGTCACCGTCGACCTCGCCGTCTTCACGGTCCGCGAAGGGCGGCTCCACGTGCTGCTCGTGGAACGCGGCGAGGAACCGTACAAGGGGCGCTGGGCGCTGCCCGGAGGATTCGTCGCCGCCCGTGAGTCCGCCCCGCAGGCCGCCCGCCGTGAACTGGCCGAGGAGACGGGCCTGGACGAGGACACCGTCGGCGAGGTCCACCTCGAACAACTGCGCACCTACACCGACCCGGACCGCGATCCGAGGATGCGGGTCGTCTCCGTCGCGTACGCGGCGCTCCTGCCGGACCTGCCCGAACCGCGCGGCGGCGGCGACGCGCTCAGCGCCCGCTGGTGGGGGTTCGGCGAGGGGACCGCCGGGGTGCCCGCACCCCTCGCCTTCGACCACGACACCATCCTCGCCGACGCCCACGACCGCATCGGCTCCAAGCTCGAATACACCTGCCTGGCAACGGCGTTCTGCCCCGCCGAGTTCACCCTCGGAGAGCTCCAGCAGGTCTACGAAACCGTCTGGGGCACCGCGCTCGACCGCCCCAACTTCCGGCGCAAGGTCCTCGCCACGACCGGCTTCGTCGAGGCCGTCGAAGGGCCCCCGCGCCGCACCGGGGGCCGGGGCAAACCCGCCGCCCTCTACCGGGCGGGCACCGCCACCGCCCTGCACCCCCCGCTCCTGCGACCGGAAGGAAGAACCCCATGACCGTCGCCACCGCAACCCGCACCAAACAGGCCGCCACCGGCTCGCTCGTCGGGCTCGCCCTCGGCGACGCACTGGGCTTCCCGACCGAGTTCAACGACGTGCCCGCCATCCTCGCCAAGTGCGGCCCGTGGCGCGGGATGGAACTTCCCCGCCCCGCGTTCGTCACCGACGACACCCAGATGACCCTCGCCCTCGGACGGGGTATCCGCACCGCCATGGACCGGGGCCTGCTCACCGGGTTCCGGCTGGCCCGGCCGGTCCGGGAGGAGTTCGTCGACTGGTACCACTCGCCCGACAACAACCGCGCCCCCGGCCGCACCTGCATGGTCGCCTGCCGGCTCCTCGACGGCGACCGACCCTGGCAGGAAGCCAGCCAGACCGGTTCCAAGGGGTGCGGCGCCAACATGCGGGTCGCCCCGGTCGGACTGGTCCCCGGACTGAGCGACGACCAGCGCGCGGGCGCCGCCCAGCTCCAGGCCGCCCTGACCCACGGCCACCCCACCGCCCTGGCCGCCTCCGACCTGACGGCCCGCGCCGTCTTCCTCCTCGCCAAGGGCACCGAACCCCTCGGCCTCGTCGGACAGCTGCGCAGCTACGCCTACGAGAACCGGAGCCGCTACCACGAGCGCTGGCTCGGCGATCTCTGGCGCCACACCCACGACGCCTCCGCCCGGTCCTACATCCAGCGCGGCTGGGACGAGTGCCTGGAGGTGCTGGCCCGCCTCCAGGACGCCCTGCGCGACCCGTCCCCGGAGACCGACCCCTGCGAGCGCACGGGGGACGGCTGGATCGCCGAGGAGGCCCTCGCCACCGCCCTGCACTGCTTCCTGCTCTTCCCCGAGGAGCCCGTCACCGCCCTGCGCCGGGCCGCCTGCACCCGGGGCGACTCCGACTCGCTGGCCTGCCTCACCGGCGCGCTCGCGGGCGCCCACCTGGGAGCCTCGGCCTGGCCCAAGGAGTGGGCCGAGCGGATCGAGTACCGGAGCGACCTGCTGTCGCTGGGGGCGCTCTGGGACGCTTGATCACGGACAGGGCGCGCCCCCTGCTCACCGGAGTCGACGCGAGGCGTACCGGTGGGATCCTCGCCCACCTCCCGACCCGGCGCGACGGGCTCCTCGGCGGCGCTGCGGGAGAATGGCCCCCATGACTCCCCTCGACCGGATCCGCTCCCGGCTGCCCCGCGGCGCCCGCGCCGACGCCGCACTGGCGGCAGCGGTGTTCGTGGTGGTCGCGGTCGGGGCCGAGGGACAGCGGCTGAACCGGGGCGGGGAGGCGCTGCCCTCGCTGGTCGCGTCCTGGCTGCTGATCACGGCCGTCTGCGGGGCGCTGATGTTCCGGCGCCGGCACCCGGTGGCGGTGGGCTGGTTCACGGTGCTCGCCACGGGCGCCTACTACCTGCTGAGCTCCGTCGACGGCCCGCTGGTCATCGTGCCGGTCGTGGCGCTCTACGCCCTCGCGGCCCAGGGCCGGACCGGAGCGGCCACCGCGATGGCGGCGGCCATGGTCGTCGGCGTGGGCGCGGGCGCCCTCGCGGGCCACAGTGACGTCAACGGCACGGCGGTGTTCATGCTCACCGGCTGGCTGGTCGCCGTGGTCGCCCTCGGCGGCGTGCGGCACGGCCGGGTGGCCTACGCCGAGGAGGAGGCGCGGCTGCGGGCCACCGAGGAGCGGCTGCGCATCGCCCGCGAACTCCATGACGTGATCGGGCACAACATCTCGATGATCAACGTGCAGGCGAGCGCGGCACTGCACCGGCTGAGGAAGGACCCTGCCCAGGCGGAAGAGGCGCTGGGGGCGATCAAGACGGGCAGCAAGGAGGCCCTGCGCGAACTCCGGGCCACCCTCGGGGTGCTGCGCCGGGTGGACGACGAGGCGCCCACGGCCCCCGTACCGGGGCTCGCCCGGCTGGACGAACTGGTGGCCTCGGCGGAGCCGGCCGGGCTCACGGTTCGCACCGTGAGCACCGGGACCGAACGCCCGCTGCCCGCCCCGGTCGACCTGGCCGCGTACCGGATCGTCCAGGAATCGCTGACCAACGCCGCCCGGCACGGCGGCGCCTCGCTGGTCACCATCCGGCTCGGGTACGGGACCGGGGAGCTGACGCTCACCGTCGAGGACGACGGCCGGGGCGCGGCGGACCGCCCCGCCACGGCCGGCGGCAGCGGGATCACCGGAATGACGGAACGCGCCCGGGTGCTGGGCGGCGAACTCACCGCGGGCCCCCGGCAGAACGGCGGATTCACGGTGAGGGCCCGGCTGCCGTACGGCACCGGGGGAGAACGGACGGAGCGGGGCGAGCGATGATCAGGGTGCTGCTGGTGGACGACCAGCGACTCGTCCGGGCCGGGTTCCGGTCGATCCTGGAGGACGAGGACGACATCGAGGTGGTCGGCGAGGCCGGGGACGGGGAGGCGGCTCTGGCGGCCTGCCGTGAACTCCGCCCGGACGTGGTCCTGATGGACATCCGGATGCCAGGAACGGACGGCCTCGAAGCCTCCCGGGCCATCGCCTCGGACGAGAGGCTGGCGGCGGTGAAGGTCGTCATCCTGACCACCTTCGACCTGGACGACTACGTGTACGGGGCCCTGCGCGCCGGGGCGACGGGCTTCCTGGTGAAGGACACCGAACCCGAGGAACTGCTCCAGGCCGTCCGGGTCGCCGCCCGGGGCGACGCCCTCATCAGCCCCTCGGTCACCCGGCGGCTCATCGCCGAGTTCGCGGGCCGGGTGAAGGGCCCGGAACCCGACCCCCGCCTCGACGTCCTCACCGACCGGGAAGGCGAGGTCATGCGGCTGGTGGCCGCCGGGCTCACCAACGACGAGATCGCGGCCCGGCTGGTGCTCTCCCCGTCCACGGCGAAGACCCACGTCAGCCGGATCATGACGAAGCTCGGTGCGCGGGACCGCTCGCAGCTCGTGGTGACGGCGTACGAGTCCGGGATGGTCAGCCCGGGGTGGCTGAAGAGCTGACGGCCCGGCGGCCCGGCGGCCTGAAGGCTTGACGGCTTGAAGGGCTGAAGGGGCGGGGCGCCGGCCCGGCGGGCCGTTCGGCCCGGTCCGCGGTGGCCGACGGGCCGGGGGAGGGGCCCGGCACCGGCCCGCAACTCCCGTGGTACGCCGCGACGGCGACCCGCAACCCCTGGGGTAGGCCAGGTGTCATCCGGAGGCCGACGCCCCGGACCCGTCCGTTCGAGGAGGCTCGGGGCATGGACGCACCCACGTGCACGGGACGCCTTCGGACGCCGCGCCGACCGGACCCGCAGCCCGGGGCCGGCCGACCGGGGCTGCCGCGCCCCCGCCCCCGCTCCCGGCGGCCGGCGGGCCGGTGTGCCCCCGAGGCCCGCGGGCCGGGCGTGCCGACGGCTCCGGCGGTCGGCACGGCCGCTCGGCGGCGCCGTGGTGTGCGTGCTCCGTACCCCCTTGTCCCAGGCCCTCCCGCTCGAATCCGAGGTAGTCACCCATGTCTCCCACCCGTGGCGCATCCGCGTCCACCGCCCCGCCCCCGACGGCCGGACCCGACGGGCCGGGCGTCGGCCGGTTCGGTGCCCTCGCAGGCTGGGCGCAGCGCCACCGCTGGGCCGCCCTGCTGCTCTGGGTGGTCCTGCTCGCCGCGGTCACCTTGGGATCGCAGGCCGCCGGGTCCGCGTACAAGAACGACTTCGCCCTGCCGGGCACCGACTCCCAGGCCGCCACCGATCTGTTCACCGCGCACGGCTCGGCCGAGGCCGGGGACAGCGTCGACATCGTGCTCCAGGACGCCCGGGGCATCGCGGGCCACCGCCCCGCCGTCGAGCGGATGCTGGCCGAGGTGAAGGGGCTGCCGGGCGTCGTCGGCGTACGCAGCCCGTACGCCGACACCTCCGCCGTGTCCGAGGACGGCACGATCGGCTACGCCACGGTCACGCTCGACGGCAAGTCCGAGGAGGTGCCCAAGGCCGACATCACCGCGATCATCGACACGGCCGCGCACGCCGCGACGGACGGGCTCCGCGTCGAACTCGGGGGAGACGCCGTGCGCGGCGCCCAGGACCAGGGCGGACCGACGGCGGAACTCGCGGGGATCGTGGCGGCCGTGGTCATCCTCGGGCTGCTCTTCGGCTCGGTGGTGGCGGCGGCCGTGCCGCTGGTCACCGCGCTCTTCGCGGTCGGCGGCGCCTTCGGGCTGATCGTCCTGGCCTCGCACGTCTTCACCGTCGCCGACTTCACCCCGCCCATCACGATGCTCGTCGGACTCGGGGTGGGCGTCGACTACGCCCTGTTGATCTTCTACCGCTACCGCCATGAACTCGTCCGGGGTGCCGAGCCGGCCGAAGCGGGACGCACGGCCCTGGACGCGGCCGGCCGTACGGTCTTCTTCGCCGGCTGCACCGTGATCATCGCCCTGCTGGGACTGGTGGCGCTCGGCCTCGGCTCGCTGCGGGGCGTGGCCCTCGCCCTGGCCCTGACCGTACTGACCACCATGGCCGCCTCGCTGGTCCTGCTGCCCGCCCTGCTGGCCGTCGTCGGCACACGCGTCCAACGGCAGGTACGGAAGCGCGCGGCCAGGGCCACCGCCGCGGGCACGGCCGAAGGCCGCCGCTGGCGCGCCCTGGCCGGCGCGGTGCAGCGCCGCCCGCTGCCCGCGCTGCTGATCGCCGTGTTCGCGCTGCTCGCCCTGTCCGCACCCGCCCTCGGCATGCGGCTCGGCTTCGCCGACGCGGGCAACGACCCGCGGACCACGACCTCCCGGCAGGCGTACGACCTGCTGGCCGAGGGCTTCGGGCCGGGCTTCGACGGCCCGCTGATCGTCCTGGTCCACGGCGACGAGGCGGCCGGGCAGGCCGCGCGGGCCGGACTGGCCGAGGCCGAGGGGGTGGCCGGGGCCAGTCCCGCGATGCCCTCCGAGGACGGCGCCCTGTCCACCGTGATCGTCTACCCGGAGACGGCACCGCAGTCCGCCGGGACCGCCGACCTCGTGCACCGGCTGCGGGACGTGGTGGCCCCGGAGCTGGAGCGCGACACGGGTGCCGAGGTGCTGGTGGGCGGTGCGGTCGCCGCTTCCCAGGACTTCGCCGACACCGTGTCGCAGCGGCTCCCGCTGTTCGTCGCCGTCGTCGTGGGGCTGTCGTCGCTGTTGCTGCTGCTGGTCTTCCGCTCGTTGCTGATCCCGCTGAAGGCGGCTCTGCTGAACCTGCTCTCGATCTCCGCCGCGCTCGGCGCCATGACCCTGGTCTTCCAGCACGGCTGGTTCGGGGCGCAGCCCGGTCCGATCGAAGCCTTCCTCCCCGTGCTCATCTTCGCGATCGTCTTCGGACTGTCGATGGACTACGAGGTGTTCCTGGTCTCCCGCATCCACGAGGAGTGGGAACGCACGGGAGACCACTCCCTCGCGGTACGAGAGGGACTGGCGACCACCGGCAAGGTGATCACGGCGGCGGGAGCCATCATGATCGTGGTGTTCGCCGCCTTCGTGCTGAGCCCCGACCGGATGCTCCAGCAGTTCGGCCTGGGCCTCGCCGTGGCGATCCTGGTGGACGCGCTGGTCATCCGCTGCCTGATCGTCCCGGCCGTCATGCAGGTGTTCGGCCGGTGGGCCTGGTGGCTTCCCGCCCCGCTCGCGCGACGACTGCCGAAGGTCTCCCTGGAGCGTCCCTCGGAGAGCTGACCGGACGCCTGCCGCGTCAAACGCCGCGCAGCGCCGAGGCCCGCCGGGTCCGTACGAGGAAATCCTCCACCCGGGCCCGGTCGGGGCGGTCCGGCAGCGGGGACCGGCCGACGGCCTCCCCGCACTCCTCGGCCAGCCGCGCCATCCGGCGCTCCACCTCGGGCCACCCCACCTCGCCCCGCTTCACCGCGAGCAACTCCCCACGGTGCTCGCCGACATCGATGGTGAGCACCCCGGTCCGCAGCAGGTCCCGGGCGGACATCAGCAGGCGCAGCAGATGCATGGCGTGCTTCCAGCGCGGCGCACCGTGCGTCCGCTCGTCGGCGTCCAGCTTCCGGCGCTGGCCCGTCGCGTACCGGGTGAAGGTGGCGTACGCCTCCCGGGACAGGAAGGCGTCGCGCAGCGCGAGGAGTTCGCGGCCGGTGCCGTCGATCCGCTCCACCAGCGGGGAGTGCAGGCACTCCAGGACGTTCGGGTTGGCGCGCAGGGCCAGCGCGCAGAAACGCTCCAGCTCCCAGGAGAACTGTTCCGGCGCGGGCCCGTCCAGGTGCGTCGGCGGCTTCTCGAACCGCCAGAACGAGGCGGTCGGCGCGAGGAACACCCCACGCCGGTCGGTGTCGCTCCCCTCGGTGGCGAGCCCGAACGCGCGCGACCCCATCACGCAGGAGTAGACGGTGTGGTCGCGGACGAGCGTTTCGGCGTCGGGGCTGGTCATGGGCGTGAGGGTACGCGGGGGAGGGGCGCGGGTGCCCCGGGTTTTCGCCGCTCGGGTGGATCGGGGACGCCCTCCCGGACGGTGAGAAGCCCGGCCCGCCGCTCAGACCGTCCTCCGCCGCTCAGGCCGTCTCCCGCCGCTCAGGCCGTCTCCCGCCGCTCAGGCCGTCCTCCGCCGGTCCAGGCCGCGTCTCACGCCGTCCGGACGACTCCGCCGCTGACGGTGATCCTCTCGGCCGGCAGCGGCCGGGTCGCCGGGCCGGCCTCGACCGCGGCGTCCGTGATGCTGAACCTGCTGCCGTGGCACGGGCAGTCGATCGTGCCGTCCGCCACCTTCGTCACCAGGCAGCCGGCGTGGGTGCACACCGCGGAGAACGCCTTGAACTCGCCCTCCTCCGGCTGCGTCACCACGATCTTCCGCTCCTTGAAGATCGTCCCGCCGCCCACCGGGATGTCCGAGGTCCTGGCCAGTTCCGTACCGCCGTCTCCCCCGCCCGTCGCCGACGGAGACGAGGCCGGGGAGCTCTCGGTGTCCCCGCCGCCGTCCCCGGACGACCCGCACCCCGTCACCAGCGCCGCCGCGCCCGCGGTCGTGGCCGTCAGGACCGCCCTGCGCCGTGCGTCCATGGTTCGCTCCCTCGCCCGGACGTCCGCCCCGGTCTTCACCCGGAGCACCGCCCGTATCCGTCCCTGCCGGGTGCGAAGCCGCCCCCGGCACCACGCATCGTGGCGCCGGGCGTTCCCCCGGCGAAGCAACCGGGCCGCCGCCACCCGGGTGGCGGACCGTACGCGGAAACACCCGGGCACCCGCGTCCCATGCGTCTCACGGGGAGAGCGGACCGTACCCGGAGACACCCGGGCCCGCGCCCCCGGTGTCTCACGGAGAGAAACGCCGGTCCCACCCGCCGGACCGCCCCTCTACTCTGACCACAGAGCGTCGCCGGAGACGAACAGCGAGGGAGAACGACGTGGCGGTACGAGCGGTCCGTGGAGCCGTCCAGCTGGACCGGGACGAGCCCGGGGAGATGGACGAGCGGGTGGGCGCCCTGCTCGCCGCCGTACTGGAACGCAACGGCCTGAGCCACGACGACCTCATCAGCATCTGGTTCACCGCCACCCCCGACCTCCGCAACGGCTTCCCCGCGGCTGCCGCGCGCCGCGGGCTCGGTATCGTCGATGTCCCGCTGATCTGCGCCCAGGAACTCGACGTCGAGGGGGCCATGCCCCGGGTGGTCCGGATACTCGCGCACATCGAGACCGACCTCCCCCGGGCGCGGATCCAGCACGTCTACCTCGGCGCCACCGCCGCCCTCCGCAAGGACATCACCCAGTGAGAACCGCCCTCGTCATCGGTACCGGACTGGTCGGCACCTCCGCCGCCCTCGCCCTGGCCGGCCGTGGCATCCACGTCCACCTCGCCGACCACGACCCCGCGTCCGCCCGCACCGCCGCGGCGCTCGGGGCCGGTACCGAGGAGCCGCCGGAGGGTCCGGTGGACCTCGCCGTCGTCGCCGTACCGCCCGCGCACACCGCGTCGGTGCTGGCCGGTGCCATGCGCGACGGGGTCGCCCGCGGCTACCTCGACGTCGCGAGCGTCAAGGGCGGCCCCCGGCGCGAGCTGGAGGCGCTGGGGCTCGACCTGACCCCGTACATCGGTACGCACCCGATGGCCGGCAAGGAGCGCTCCGGCCCCCTCGCCGCCACCGGCGACCTCTTCGAGGGCCGCCCCTGGGTCCTCACCCCGACCCGGGACACCGACACCGAGGTGCTCAACCTCGCCCTGGAGCTGGTCGCGGTCTGCAAGGCCGTCCCCGTGGTCATGGACGCCGACGCGCACGACCGGGCCGTCGCCCTGGTCTCGCACACCCCGCAGCTGATCTCCTCGATGGTCGCCGCCCGGCTGGAGGAGGCCGACGAGACCGCCGTACGCCTGTGCGGGCAGGGCATCCGCGACGTGACCCGGATCGCCGCCTCCGACCCCCGGATGTGGGTGGAGATCCTCTCCGCCAACCCCGGACCCGTCGCCGACGTGCTCGCGGGCATCGCCGCCGACCTCGACGAGACGGTGCGGGCGCTGCGCGGGCTCCAGTCCGCCGACGAGGAGAAGCGCCGTACGGGTACGGAGGGCATCGAGGACGTGCTGCGGCGCGGCAACGCCGGCCGCGTCCGGGTCCCCGGCAAGCACGGCGCGGGCCCCGCCTCGTACGAGGTCGTCGCCGTCCTCATCAGCGACCGCCCCGGCGAGCTGGCCCGGATCTTCGCGGACGCCGGACGGGCCGGGGTGAACATCGAGGACGTCCGGATCGAGCACGCCACCGGCCAGCAGGCGGGCCTGGTCCAGCTCATGGTCGAGCCCAGCGCCGCCGCCGCGCTCGGCTCCGCCCTCACCGAGCGCGGCTGGTCGCTCCGCCCCTGACACCGGCCCGTACGGTTCCGGGGGCACCGCCCGCCCCCGGAACGCCGTCCGGTACGGGGCCCGGAGACCGGTCCGCCGCGGGGTGCGTCCGATCGGGGTACAGGTGTGTCCCCCACACTCGGTAACCTTGGCCTAGGCCGGTCGCCGGCCGGTCCCGTCCCCGCCCGTCCCGCCCCGTGTACCAGGAAGGTGCCCACCGCCGTGGAAACCGCAAGCTCCGCCGTGATCGTCGCCATCGACGGCCCCTCCGGCACCGGCAAGTCGAGCACCTCCAAGGCCGTCGCCGCCAAGCTCGGCCTGAGCTACCTGGACACCGGCGCGCAGTATCGGGCGATCACCTGGTGGATGCTGACCAACGGCGTGGACGTCTCCGACGCGACCGCCGTCGCGACCGCCGCGGCCAAGCCCGTGATCGTCTCCGGCACCGACCCGTCCGCCCCGACGATCACCGTCGACGGCGAGGACGCCTCCGGGCCGATCCGTACGCAGGAGGTCACCTCCAGCGTCAGCGCCGTCAGCGCGGTCCCCGAGGTGCGCGCCCTGATCACGGAGCTCCAGCGCTCCATCGCCGCGACCGCCGAAGGGGGCATCGTGGTGGAGGGCCGGGACATCGGCACCACCGTGCTGCCCGACGCCGACCTCAAGGTCTTCCTCACCGCCTCGCCGGAGGCCCGCGCGGCCCGCCGCAGCGGCGAGCTGAAGGGCGCCGACGTCGCGGCCACCAAGGAAGCCCTGATCAAGCGGGACGCGGCCGACTCCGGCCGTAAGACCTCCCCGCTGGCCAAGGCCGGCGACGCCGTCGAGGTGGACACCACCGAGCTGACCCTCGACCAGGTCATCGAGTGCGTCGTCACCCTCGTCGAGGAGAAGCGGGCGGCGAAGTGACGGAAGCCACCCCGGTGCCCTCCGGACGCGGAGCGGCCGTGGGGCGCGGCATCGGTATCGGACTGATGTACGGGCTGTGGAAGCCCCGGGTCCTCGGTGCCTGGCGGGTTCCGTCCGCCGGACCCGTCATACTCGCGGTGAACCACTCGCACAACATCGACGGACCGATGCTGATGGGTACCGCGCCCCGTCCGGTGCACTTCCTGATCAAAAAAGAGGCGTTCGTCGGCCCGCTCGACCCGTTCCTGCGCGGAATCGGGCAGCTGAAGGTGGACCGTACGGCCGCCGACCGCACCGCCATCACCCAGGCGCTCGGCGTACTGGCGGACGGCGGGGCGCTCGGGATCTTTCCCGAGGGCACGCGGGGCGAGGGCGACTTCGCGTCGCTGCGGGCCGGACTCGCCTACTTCGCGGTACGCGGCGGGGCGCCGATCGTCCCCGTGGCGGTCCTGGGAAGCACGGAGGCCCGGGGACGGTTGATATCCGCGTTGCCCCCGTTGCGCAGCCGGGTGGACGTGGTCTTCGGCGACGCGTTCGACGCGGGCGACGGCAGCGGACGCCGGACCCGCAAGGCCCTGGACGAGGCCACCGTGCGGATCCAGCGGAAGCTGGCCGCGCACCTGGAAGACGCCAGGCGCCTCACCGGGCGTCCGGTCAAGACCTGAGTAGTGAGCCGCGTCACCGCGGCCCATCGATGATGACGTACAGAGGAACGGACTTCATGAACGACCAGATTCACTCCGACGGCTCGGACCACGAGCACGGAGCACTTGGCGACGCCGAGTACGCGGAGTTCATGGAGCTCGCCGCGCAGGAAGGCTTCGACCCCGAGGAGATCGAGGGCGCCCTCGACGAGGCCGGAGCGGGCCCGCTGCCCGTCCTCGCCGTCGTCGGCCGCCCCAACGTCGGCAAGTCGACGCTGGTGAACCGCATCATCGGCCGCCGCGAGGCCGTCGTCCAGGACAAGCCCGGCGTCACCCGTGACCGCGTCACGTACGAGGCCGAGTGGGCCGGACGCCGCTTCAAGGTCGTCGACACCGGCGGCTGGGAGCAGGACGTGCTGGGGCTCGACGCCTCCGTCGCCGCCCAGGCGGAGTACGCCATCGAGACCGCCGACGCGGTCGTCTTCGTGGTCGACTCCACGGTCGGCGCGACCGACACCGACGAGGCCGTCGTCAAGCTGCTGCGCCGGGCCGGCAAGCCCGTCGTGCTCTGCGCCAACAAGGTCGACGGACAGAGCGGTGAGGCCGACGCCACCGCCCTCTGGTCGCTCGGCCTCGGCGAGCCCCACCCGGTCTCCTCGCTGCACGGCCGCGGCACCGGCGACATGCTGGACGCCGTCCTCGAAGCCCTCCCCGAGGCCCCGGCGCAGCGCTTCGGCACCCCCGTCGGCGGCCCCCGCCGCATCGCGCTCATCGGCCGCCCGAACGTCGGCAAGTCCTCGCTCCTGAACAAGGTCGCGGGCGAGGACCGCGTCGTCGTCAACGAGCTCGCGGGCACCACCCGCGACCCGGTCGACGAGCTGATCAACCTCGGCGGCATCACCTGGAAGTTCATCGACACGGCCGGTATCCGCCGCCGCGTGCACCTCCAGGAGGGCGCGGACTACTACGCCTCGCTGCGTACCGCCGCCGCCCTGGAGAAGGCCGAGGTCGCCGTCGTCCTGATCGACTCCAGCGAGTCCATCAGCGTCCAGGACCAGCGGATCGTCACCATGGCCGTGGAGGCCGGGCGCGCGCTCGTCGTCGCCTTCAACAAGTGGGACACCCTCGACGAGGAGCGCCGCTACTACCTGGAGCGCGAGATCGAGACGGAGCTCGCGCAGATCGCCTGGGCCCCGCGCGTCAACGTCTCCGCGGTGACCGGCCGCCACATGGAGAAGCTGGTCCCCGCCATCGAGACGGCTCTCGAAGGCTGGGAGACCCGCATCCCCACCGGCCGGCTGAACGCCTTCCTCGGTGAGATCGTCGCCTCCCACCCGCACCCGGTCCGGGGCGGCAAGCAGCCCCGCATCCTCTTCGGCACCCAGGCGGGCACCAAGCCGCCGCGGTTCGTCCTCTTCGCCTCCGGCTTCCTGGAGCACGGCTACCGCCGCTTCGTGGAGCGCCGCCTGCGCGAGGAGTTCGGCTTCGACGGCACCCCGATCCACATCTCGGTGCGGGTCCGCGAGAAGCGCGGTCGCAACAAGTAGCACGCGGCCCCCGGACACGACGGAGCCCCGGACGCTTCCCCCTCACCGGGAGGGAGCGTCCGGGGCTCCGTCGTCCGTACGGGACCTGGCGCGGGGCCCGTCGCAGGACCTCCGTGCCACCTCGGTCCGCCTCAGGGCTCCCGCGAGCCCGGGGGCAGCGCCGCGGGCTGCGGACGCCCGGCGTGCCGGCCCACCCGCTGCCAGGCGCCGCCCGTGCCCGGGCCGCCGCTCTGAGCGGCCGTACGTCCCTGCTGCGCGGCGGCAGCGGCGTGCCCGAAGCTCCCCGGGCGGGCGGCGAGCCTGCCCGGACCGCCGAAGCCCAGGAAGCCCAGACTCTCCTCGCCGCTGCGGTCTCCCGGAAGTGCCCGGAACGACCGCAGGTATTCGGAGTACAGCGCGTCGTAGATCGGGGTGGGCGACGAGCCCCCCGGGAAGTCCCTGGACGGGCGCATGCCGGGGATCGGGCTCAGATGCTGGCGGGGCGGATCGTATGAGTGCACATAAGGGCCAACGACCCCGGCGTCCGTCGGATGCGGCCCCGGAGGAGAAATCGCCACGCGACGGAGGCCCGCGGGAGGCGTGGACACGATCAGGTCCCGGCCAGCGGCATCGAGGCCGCGACGAGCAGACCGTTGACCGCGGCCTTGTCCAGCGCGTCCCTCAGCAGGTCCTCGCGGGGCTGCTGGCCGATCGCCCCGGCCGGGGCGGCGAAGACCAGGACCTGCTGCGACTTGTTGGCCGCCGCCCGCCAGCCGTCGGTGACCTGGAGCGGCTGGTGCGCCTGCCACCAGGCGACGGGTGAGCCGCCGCCGGTGCCCGGCTGCAGCACGGCGTGCAGCTGGCCCATGGCCAGCAGCACCGACCAGCCGGGCAGCGCCCCGGGCAGCCGGTCGAGGTCGTGGGCGTGCCGGAAGCCCTGCTCCAGGAGCAGCTGGAGGAACTCGTCGCCCCCGCTGCCGTCGGTGCCGGGCCGGGCGATCGGGCCGGTCGGCTCGACCACCAGAGCCGGGCGGAGATCGTCCTCGATGAGGACGAGTCCGCTGGTGATGCCGAGGACGGCCTGTTCGGGCATGAGACCCTCCGGGTTCTGCGGTTCGCTGCCGGTGATACTGCGCACCGCGCCCTGGAGCTGGTCCTCCGCGACGCGCACGACCTGGGACGGGATGCAGGTGGCGTGGGCGAAGGCCAGGACGGCCGTCTCGTCCCCCACGAAGAGCACGGTGCTGGTGCGTTCCTGCTCCGAGTTGCCGGGGGTGCGGCAGGAGGTGCAGTCGTAGCTGCCCGGGGCGTTGTCGCCGACGAGCAGCCGGTCTGCTTCGGCGTCGCCGATTTCGGCGCGTACGTCCTCGCTGACGTCGAGCATGCGCGGCACGGGGAGCTCCTAGGAGTCGGTGCGTGGCCGGGCGGGTCCCGGCTCATGCAAGAACAACGGACGATCCGCCGCCCGGGTCACGCCCGAAGCCGCACCGAAACGGCGTACCCCGGGTGCGACGGGCGCCCGGACCGCCCCGCCGGAGCCGCCGTACGGGGGCGGGTTCCGGCTCCGTGCCCGGTCGGCCCGCCGCCGACGGGGGGCGGGGAGACGGACGAGGGCGCGTACCGGGGCCTCCGGGACGCCTGCCGGGCCTTCGCGCGCGTACGGCCGCGTACAGCATCGGGGGCAGCGACCGTACGATTTTCGACGGCGGGTCCGCCCCGTCGGTCCGTCAGGAGGTCCGGACGCGTCCCCGGCTCGGGCGGCGGGCGGCGGGCAGCGGACAGAAGGTGTCCGCGAGTGCTGGCAGACTCCCGGGCATGTTGGAGACCTCGGCACGACTGCTGCGCCTGCTCTCGCTGCTCCAGGCCCACCGCGACTGGAGCGGACATCAGCTGGCCGAACGCCTCGGCGTCACCCCGCGCACCGTACGGCGCGACGTCGACAAGCTGCGCGGGCTCGGCTACCCGGTCCACGCCAGCCCGGGTACGGGAGGCGGATACCAGCTCGGTGCCGGGGCGGCGCTGCCGCCGCTGCTGCTGGACGACGACGAGGCCGTCGCGGTGGTGGTCGGGCTGCGCACCGCCGCCGGGCGCGGGGTCGAGGGCATCGGCGAGTCCTCGGTCCGCGCGCTCGCCAAGGTCGAACAGGTGCTGCCGGACCGGCTGAGCCGCCGGGTGGGCGCCCTGAGCGCCTTCACGGTGCCCATGACGCGCGGGTCCGGGCCGGAGGGGAGCGAGGTCGACCCCGGACTGCTGACCGAGCTCGCGGGGGCCTGCCGGGACTGCCGGCGGCTCCGGTTCGCCTACCGGGACCACGGCGGGGCCCCGTCGCGCAGGCACGTGGAACCGCACCGGCTGGTCTGCGCCGAGCGCCGCTGGTACCTGGTCGCCTGGGACGTGGACCGGGAGGGCTGGCGCACCTTCCGGGCCGACCGGATCACGCCCACCCCGCCGCACGGCTCCCGCTTCACGCCCCGTCCGCCCCCGGCCGAGGATCTGGCCGCCTACGTGTCACGAGGCGTCTCGACCACCGTCTACCCGGTCAGGGGGGTGGTCCGGCTGATGGTCTCCGCCGCGGAGGCGGCCACCCGGATCAGCCCGTCGGCGGGCGTGCTGGAGCCCGTCGACGACGGCAGCTGCCTGTTCACCTCGGGAGCGGCGAGCCTGGACGTGCTCGTCGTCCACGTGCTGACGACGGGGTTCGAGTTCGAGGTCGTGGAGCCGCCGGAGCTGACCGCGCGCATCCTGGCCGCACGGGACCTGCTGACCTCGGCCTTGCGCAGGTCTGGACATTCCGCATAGTGGACGCGCCGGACGGATGTGAGGGATTGGTGATGACGAGTAGGACCGGCATAAGAGCAGATGAATTCCGGGCGGCATCGTTCTGTACGCGCATATTCCGGAGAAGTCGACGGGCCGGTCACTCCACGGGTTCCCCGGCGTAATTCCCCGATGGTGCCGACGCGTGGGCGCGAGGTCGTCCGCATTACCGTTTCCGCTACACCGAGCCACTTGTTCGAGTGAATTGTTCGAGTTGAATGCGGATGTGGATCTTGTGACACAAGTGTGACCGATGCCGCACCCGGAAGAGGCCGACGAGCGGGCGGACGTACGGTCCCCGGCGCCGCCGGAGCCTGCCCGGGGACGCCCCGCACGTTCTACGGTGGAAGGCATGGCATCCCTACCGACCCCGCCCGCCCAGCCCGACGACCCGCCCGGATCGTACGTCGGCCTGGACACCACGACCGCCGAGCGGAGAGCCGTGGCGCACGGCTGGACCACGGTCCGGGCCGTCCCGCCGGGCACGATCCTGACCATGGAGTTCCGCACCGGGCGCATCAACTTCCAGGTCGAGGACTCCACCGTGACCCGCTGCTGGATCGGCTGACCCGCCCGGGCCCCGACGGCCCCGGGCGGGACGAAGATCCCGGACGCGACGAAGGCCCCGGCCGGAGCCGGGGCCTTCGTCATGTGCGGTGGTGCCGTCAGCCGCCCATCGGGCGGGCCGGGGCGGCGGTGGACCGGGGCGGCCGGTCCGGGTGCGACGGCCGCCGGGTGCCCGCCGGTGCTCCCGGGGCGCGCTCCGTGCGTACCGCGTGCGGGGCCGGGCGGGTACGGGCTGCCGCACCCGCGGGCAGGAGCCCCGGAACACCGTCGGTTCCCACCGCCACGGCCACGGCCTCGTCGGGGTCGCCCGCGCCGGCCGGAAGCACCGGACGGTGCCCGCCCGAGGCGACCGGCACGGAGACGCTCGCCCGGTGGCTCCGCTGCTGCCGCCAGCGCTCGCGCGCGGCCAGGACCATCTGCTCGGCGAGGGTGATGAGCGGCTCCACCCAGGGCAGGGCCAGGAGGACCAGGAGTCCCGCCGCCCAGCCCAGCAGCACGTCGCTGAGCCAGTGCGTGCCGATGTACACGGTGGTGAGCCCCACGCCCAGCGACACCGTCGCCGAGATGGCCGACAGATAGCGCCGGGCCTTCGGGGTGGTGGCCAGGTAGGCGAGGATTCCCCAGGTCACGACGGCGTTCGCGGTGTGTCCGGACGGAAATATATCGCCGCCGGCGAAGAGCTCGGCCGAGCCGATCTGCGTCGCGTAGTGCGGGCCGAGACGCCCGAGGAAGATCTTGACGCCGCCCACGGAGACGTTGAGCAGCAGCAGTGCGGCCCCCAGCGTGAGCAGGGGGCGCAGGGTGTGCTGCCGCCAGGAGCGCCAGCCGAGCCAGCTCGCGATCATCACCGCGGTCGGTCCCCGCTGCCCCAGCACGACGTAGTAGTCGAGGAAGGCGTGGAGTGACGGCCACTGCTGGTACGGCCGGAAGAGCATGACCTTCCAGTCCAGGGCCACCAGCCAGGACGAGATCAGGACCAGGTGGACGATGACGAGATAGAACGCCAACGTCCCGCCGAAGAGGGCCACACGGTGACGGCTCATCCGCGGGATCTCTATCTTCGGCGGTTCCGGCTCCCGGTCCAGCCGGGCAAAGATGTCGGTACGCACCCAATCGACGTTACAGCGAGTGAGTGTGTGACCCGGTCGATCCCACGGGTTTGTGATGACGATGTGATGTGACCCAGGTCGCCGGACGTGCCGTTTTCCCGCCCCGGAGGAAAACCAAGAGGATCGGGTCTTCTCCTCCTTCCGGGTAGTTCCGTCAAGGCGGCGGTGACGGCCGCTCCATTTCGCCGAGGAAGTCGCCGCCGGTAATTCCCGGCCTCTTTTACCGCCCCCCGCTCTCCGGGAGGGGAGCGGGCCCGCCCTCCCGGAGCGGGGGCGGGGGAGTGGTCGCCCGGACGGGCGGAGGTGTGGCGCACGCCACAACACCCGTGACGGAGGGTATGAGCTGGGCCACGTGGGACAGCGGTGCACTCGCGTACGCTGACGGCTCACTCGCCCGTCGATGCCGGGCCCCGGGGGCGCCGCGCACCATTGCCGCTCCGGTCCGCCGAGCGCGAGGGACACATGGGAGGTACGCAGATGTCCGGGACGAACACGGCCCCGAGCGCCCCGCGCCCGGCCACCGGCAAGAGCCCCGCCTCCCCCGCGGGCACACGTCCGGGCGGCGAGGACGCCGGCGACACGGGCGCCGCCCCCGCCGGCGGACCCGGCCCCGCCCGAAACCGCTGGGTCGTCCTCGTCGTCCTCTGCCTCAGCCTGCTGCTGGTCGCACTCGACTCGACCGTGCTGCACGTCGCCGTGCCCGCCGTCACCGAGGACCTGCGGCCGGGCCCGGTGGCCCTGCTGTGGATCGTGGACGCCTACCCGCTGGTCTGCGCCTCGCTGCTGATCCTCTTCGGCACCCTCGGCGACCGGGTCGGCAGACGGCGGGTGCTGCTCTGCGGTTACGCCCTCTTCGGCGCCGCCTCCGCGCTCGCCGCCTTCGCGGGCAGCCCCGGGATACTCGTCGCCGCCCGCGCCCTGCTCGGGGTCGGCGGCGCGATGATCATGCCGGCCACCCTGTCGATCCTGCGCCAGGTCTTCCCCGACCGCCGCGAGCGGGCCGTCGCCATCGGGGTCTGGACGGCGGTCGCCGCCGTCGGCGCGGCCACCGGCCCGGTCATCGGCGGATTCCTCGTCGAGCACTACTGGTGGGGATCGGTCTTCCTGATCAACGTCCCGCTGATGGCGCTGGTGCTCCCGGTCGGGCGCCGGCTGCTGCCGGAGTCGCGCGGCTCCGGCGAGGGCCCGTGGGACGTGCTCGGCGCGCTGATGGCCGCCGTCGGCGTGCTCGGTGCCGTCCTGGGAGTCAAGCGGATGGGCGCGGGGGAGGGCGTCCTCGATCCGGCCTCGCTCGTCCCGCTGGTGGCCGGAGTGCTCTTCCTCGTGCTGTTCGTCCGCCGCCAGCGGCGGCGCGCGCACCCGCTGATCGACATCGCCATGTTCGCCCGGCCCGCCTTCGCCACGGCGGTCGGCTGCATCGTCCTCGCCATGCTGGCCCTGGTCGGCCTCGAACTCATCGCCGTCCAGTACCTCCAGCTCGTCCTGGACCTCAGCCCGCTCCGGACCGGTCTGCGGCTGCTCCCGCTGACCTTCGCGGCCATGGCCGCCGGGGCCACCGGCACGTACACGCTGCGCCGCCTCGGTCCCCGCAGGATGGTCGGGCTCGGCTTCGTACTGACGGCGGGGTCGGTGCTGCTGCTGACGCTGATGGGCGGGCACGACCGCCCCGTCCTGCTGACGGCCGGCTTCGTCCTGCTGGGCTTCGGGCTCCAGACCACCCTCTTCGGCGCCTACGAGTCGATGCTCAACGACGCTCCCGCCGACCGCGCGGGCGGTGCGGCGGCGATCGGCGAGACCTCGTACCAGCTCGGCGCGGGGCTCGGGATCGCCCTGCTGGGCAGTGTCATGAACGCCGCCTACGCCCCCGGCCTCGCCGCCCTGCGCCAGGAGGGCGTACCGGCCGCCGCGGGCAGCGCCGCCGCGCACTCGCTCGGCGAGGCCTACCAGGTGGCGGACCGGCTGGGCGGCCCGGCCGGGGGGCTGGTGCGGTCCACCGCGCGGCACGCGTTCGTCCACGGCCTCCACCTCACCCTGCTGGTCAGCGCCGGTCTGCTGCTGCTCGGCGCGCTGGCCGCGCTGCGGCTGCCGCGGTCCATGGAGTGCGCGGCGGACCCCCGCGCCACGGGGACGGAGCCCCGGATCGCCGGCCCCCGCACGGCGCCGGACCACCGGGAGCGGGGCGGCCTCCCGGCCGGCCGCGAGGTGCCTCCCGCGCGACGCGAACCGGCCGGGGCGACCGGCTCTGGACGCGCGCCCCGCTGAGCCGTAGCGTCGCCCGCGACGTCTGACCACCACCGCTGGTTTTCAGGGTCCGGACCGTCTGGCAGGGCCGCGGCCCGCAGCCCCGGACACCGCGCGAGCCGCCGGAGGCACCATGCAGAGCACCGAGCACGACCGGCCGAAGCCGCCCCCGTTCGACCCGGGCGATCCGATCGGCATCGACGACCTCCTCGGCCCCGAGGACCTCGCGATCCGCGCCGCCGTCCGCGCCTGGGCCGCCGACCGGGTGCTGCCGCACATCGCCGAGTGGTACGAGAAGGGCGAGCTGCCCGTCATCCGCGAGCTGGCCCGCGAACTCGGTTCGCTCGGCGCGCTGGGGATGTCCCTCCAGGGGTACGGCTGCGCGGGCGCCTCGGCCGTCCAGTACGGCCTGGCCTGCCTGGAGCTGGAAGCCGCCGACTCGGGGATCCGCTCCCTCGTCTCCGTACAGGGCTCGCTCGCCATGTACGCGATCCACCGCTACGGCTCCGAGGAACAGAAGGAGCGGTGGCTGCCCGCCATGGCGGCGGGCGAGGTCATCGGCTGCTTCGGACTGACCGAGCCGGACCACGGCTCCGACCCCGCCGGGATGCGGACGCACGCCAAGCGCGACGGGGACGACTGGATCCTCACTGGCCGCAAGATGTGGATCACCAACGGCTCGGTCGCCGGGGTCGCCGTCGTCTGGGCGCAGACCGACGAGGGCGGCGCGGGGCGGGGCGTCCGGGGATTCGTGGTGCCCACGGACCGTCCCGGATTCTCCGCCCCGGAGATCAGGCACAAGTGGTCGCTCCGCGCCTCCGTCACCAGCGAGCTGGTGCTCGACGGGGTGCGGCTGCCCGCCGACGCGGTGCTGCCGGGTGTGACGGGGCTGCGCGGGCCGCTCAGCTGTCTGAGCCACGCGCGGTACGGGATCGTCTGGGGCGCCATGGGTGCCGCGCGGTCGAGCTTCGAGGCTGCCGTCGACTACGCGCGGACCCGGGAACAGTTCGGCCGGCCCATCGGAGGCTTCCAGCTCACCCAGGCCAAGCTCGCGGACATGGCGGTGGAGCTCCACAAGGGCATCCTGCTCGCCCACCATCTGGGCCGCCGGATGGACGCGGGCTCGCTCCGCCCGGAACAGGTCAGCTTCGGGAAACTCAACAACGTGCGGGAAGCGATCGAGATCTGCCGCACCTCACGCACCGTCCTCGGTGCCAACGGGATCTCGCTGGAGTACCCGGTGATGCGGCATGCGACGAACCTGGAGTCGGTGCTCACGTACGAGGGCACCGTCGAGATGCACCAGCTGGTGCTGGGCAAGGCGCTCACCGGCCTGGACGCCTTCCGGTAGGGCCGCCCGGCCGTGCGGGACGGCGGGGCCGGAGTCCGGGGCGTCCTCGCGAGCGCCCTGCTCAGCTCTGGTTGAAGAAGCCGCCGGTCTGCCGGCCGGAGGCTTCGCCGCTGACCACGTGGGTGTGGGCAGGGGTCAGCAGGAAGACGCGGGTGGCGACCCGGTCGATCGAACCGCGCAGGCCGAAGATCAGCCCCGCGGCGAAGTCCACGACGCGCTTGGCGTCGGCGGGGTCCATGGCCGTGAGGTTCAGGATGACGGGGACGCCGTCCCGGAACAGCTCGCCGATGGTGCGCGCGTCCCGGAAGCTGTCCGGGGTCACCGTGGCGATGCGGCGCTCCCGCTCCTCGGCCGCCTCGGAGGCGACCTGGACCCGGGGGTCGGTCACCCATGCCTGGCCGTGCGTACCCGTTTCGGCGCCTTCGGAGTACTCGTCGTCGTAGTAGCGCTCGTCGTTGTCCTCCACGAGGCCCAGCCAGGCGCTCGCCTTGCGTACCGATCCCATGGACGCCTCCTCTCACCGCGGTTCTCTGATGTTCCGCATGTCTTTCGTATCCCTATGGTCGTCCATCATGCGGATAGCGCGCCAAGTGGATAGTCGGCGCGCAGGCGATTCGTGACGCTACTGATGCAGAACATGTGGCGGTTCGTCAGGGTTACGACCGAATAAGGGGGCTTGTAGGAAGAAAATAGGATGCCCGCGACCGTACGGGTGAGGTAGAGGGCGTACGAGTGAACGACCGGATCGGTACGATGACCGTTGCGCGGGTGTGCGATGCGTCGCCGGCCCGCCGTTCAGGTTCTCGGGGGGAACGCTCGTGTTCGGAATCGTCAGGCCCTGCACGCACCGGCTGAGCGAAGGGCTCAAAGCCGAGTGGATGGCCCATCTCTGCGGGCTCTGCCTCGCTCTCCGCGCCGACCACGGACAGTTCGCCCGGATCGTGACGAACTATGACGGACTGATCGTCTCGGTCCTGACGGAGGCTCAGACCGGACCGGTCCCGACCGGACGGCGCACCGCCGGTCCATGTCCGCTGCGCGCCATGCGTACCGCGCCCGTCGCCATGGGCGAGGGGGCGAAGCTCGCCGCGGCCGTCTCCCTCGTGCTCGCCTCCGCCAAGGTCCGCGACCATGTCGCCGACCGGGACGGGATGCTGGCGCACCGTCCGGTCGCCGCCGCCGCCCGACGGGTCGCGGCGGGCTGGGACCGGGCCGGGGCCCGGAGCGGTGCGGCCCTCGGCTTCGACACCGCGGTCCTGCTGGACGCGGTGGACCGGCAGGCCGGGATCGAGGCGCTGGCCGTGACGGGCACCCCGTTGCTCGTCGTCACCGAGCCCACCGAGACGGCCACCGCCGCCGCCTTCGCGCACACCGCCGTCCTCGCCGGGCGGCCGGGCAACGCGGCCCCGCTCGCCGAGGCGGGACGGCTCTTCGGGCGGCTGGCCCACCTCCTGGACGCCGTGGAGGACCAGCGGGCGGACGCCGAGGCGGGGGCGTGGAACCCGCTCACCGCCACCGGGACCCCGCTCGCCGAGGCCCGGCGACTCTGCGACGACGCCGTGCGCGGGGTCCGTCTCGCGCTGGCCGACGCGGAGTTCAGCGACGGCAAGCTGGTGCACGTCCTGCTGGTGCACGAACTGCGCCGCGCGGTGGACCGCGCCTTCGCGACCGACTCCTGCGCGCACCGGGGTGCGTACGGGCCGCCTCCCGGCAATCCGTACGCCCCCGGTGGTCCGCACGCTCCCGGTGGTCCTGCGGCGCCGCCGCCCGAGCCGCCGCGACCGCCCCGCGACCGGCGCGGGCTCATCGCCGGCTGCCTGGTCTGGGCCGGGCTCGCCTGCACCTGTCAGATGTGCTGCGGCACCTACGAAGGACCCTGGTCGCGCGAGCGGCGCGAGGGCATCTGCAGCCAGGCGGACTGCGGGGACTGCTGCGAGTGCTGTGACTGCTGTTCCAACTGTTCGAACTGCGGTGACGGGTGCGGCTGCTGCGACTGCGACTGCGGCTGCGACTGCTGAGCCGGCCCCGGCGGGGCGGCGCCGGGAAGTCCGGCGCCGCCCGCGCGGGCTCACACGGCCAGCGGGTTCGTGCTGTCAGCGGGTTCGTGCTGTCCGCGGGTTCGAGCTGTCCGTGGCCTCACTCGGTCCGTGGGCTCACTTGATCTCGGGAGGCGAGATCTGGGAGGTCTCGATCGCCGACTCGGAGGTGCCCCACTTCTTCAGGATGCGGTCGTAGGTGCCGTCCGACTTGAGGCTGTTGACCGCGGCCTGGAAGGCCGGGGCCAGCGGGGTGCCCTTCTTGAAGGCGAAGCCGACGTCGAGCCGTTTGAACTCGTTGAGGAAGCGGACGTCCTTCTGCTGGGTCACCGCGTAACGCAGTCCGTTGATGGTCGACATCACCACGTCGATCCGGCCCTGCTGGAGCCCGATCCAGATGGAGGTCGGGTCGGCGAAGGTCTGGACGGTGTAGGGCTTCTTGCCCGCCGCGGCGCACAGACCCTTGTTCTTCTCCAGCGTCACCTCGAAGGTCGTCCCCGCCCCCGTGGCGACCTTCAGGCCGCAGAGCTGGGTCAGGTCGGTGACCTCCTTGAGCTTGCTGTCGTTCCGCACGGCGAAGCCCTGGCCGTCGTTGATGTAGGTGACGAAGTCGATCGTCTTGCGCCGTTCCTCGGTGACGCCGAAGTTCCCGGTGCCCAGGTCGTACTTGCCGCTGCCGAGCGCCGGCAGGATCGCCTCGAAGGAGGCGATCTCGCGGTGGAGCTTCAGGCCGAGCTTGCGGGCCACCGCGTCGGAGAAGTCGACGTCCGCGCCGGAGAGCGTCTTGCCGTCCGCCTCGTAGAACGAACTCGGTGGTGACCCCGCCGTACTGGCGATTCTCAACGTGCCCGCCGAGCGGACGTCCGCCGGCAGCAGGGCCGCCGCGGCGTCGTCCTTCTTCACGGAGGACACCACGTCGTCCTTCGGGGTGTCCTGGGCGGGGGTGCCGGCCGCCTGTGCCGTGGTGGGGTCGCCCGTTCCGCACCCGGCGAGGGCGAGGGTGGCGGCGGTGATCAGGGCGAAGGCGACGGTGTGCCGGGTGCGGGGCATGGCGGAGCTGCTCCAGATTCGTCGGGGGCGTGCCGGGACGTGCCGGGCGCGCCGGAAGTGCCGGATGTACCGGATCTGCCGGGATGTGCGGGAGGTGCCGGGAGGTGCCGGGAGTGCCTGGGTATGCCGACCGGCCCCGCGGGCACGGCCCGGGGGCGGCGCGAGCGGAGCGGAAGCCGTCAGTGGTGCGAGGGGAGGGGAGGGTGCTGTCGTGCGGGTGAAGTCACGCGGGGAGGAACGCACGAAGACGCGCGAGGGCGCGGGCGTGCGGGGAGGAGCAGGGGGTCAGCTCAACAGGAACAGGACCACACACGACCGAAGTCGATGTGGGAGCGGGTGACCAGCCACTGCTGCGAATACATGCGCCCAGTGGAACAGGCATTCGGTGGTGCGTCAACTGCCGCCCGGGCGAGGCTCACAGTGTGGACAAGCTTGACAGGGGGGCGCGTACGCCGCTTATCTCATAGGCGGACCAGTGCTGAGGGGCCTGGTTCGCCTCGTGCCCGCTGTGAAGCCGCGCCCCGTGTTCGATCCCGCATCCACGGAGCCCCCGCATGTCCGCGCAGACAGAATCCCTCACGCCCGCACCCCTCTCCTCCCACACCGCGTCCGCGGCGGACCCACCCGTCCCCGGGGGCGCCGGCAAGGACGTCGTCGTACCCCGCATCGTCCCGGTGCGCCGCACGGGCCAGTGGGTGGCCGCCGCCGTGGTCCTCGTCCTCCTCGGCCTCGTACTCGTCTCCGTCGTCCGCAACAGAGCCTTCCAGTGGGACGTCGTCGCGCGGTACTTCACCACCGACTCCGTGCTGCGCGGGCTCGGCCTCACCCTCTGGCTGACGGCCGTCGTCATGGTGCTCGGCTTCGCCCTGGGAACCCTGCTCGCGGTCATGCGCCTCTCGGGCAACCGCGTTCTCCAGGCGACCAGTTGGGGGTACGTCTGGCTCTTCCGTTCCACCCCGATCCTGGTCCAGCTGCTGTTCTGGTTCAACATCGGCGCCCTCTACCCCACGATCCTCGGCGTCAGCACCGTGAACCTCCTCGGGCCCGTCACCGTCGCCGTCGTCGGACTCACCCTGCACGAAGCCGCGTACGCCGCCGAGGTGGTGCGCGGCGGCGTCCTCTCCGTCGAACGCGGGCAGCTGGAGGCCGCGCAGTCGCTGGGCCTCGGCCCCTGGCGCCGGTTCCGCCGGATCGTGCTGCCCCAGGCGATGCGGTCCATCGTGCCGCCCGCCGGCAACATGCTGATCGGTGCCCTCAAGGGCACCTCGATCGTCAGCATCATCGCCGTGCAGGACCTGCTCTACTCCGTCCAGCTCGTGTACCACCGCACCTACGAGATCATTCCGTTGCTGCTGGTCGCCACCCTCTGGTACGTCGTCGTCACCTCTCTCCTCAGCGTCGGCCAGCACTACGTCGAGCGCTACTACGCACGCGGAACGGCGGACGCCCGATGACCCCCGCACCCACCCTCGTCGTCGTCGGCGCCGGACCCCGCGGCACCGGACTGATCGAGCGCATCGCCGCCAACGCCGCCGAGCTGTACGCCGGACGGCCGCTGGACATCCACCTCGTGGACCCCCATCCGGCCGGCGGCGGGCGCATCTGGCGCCACGACCAGTCCCCGCTGCTCTGGATGAACTCCATGGCCCAGGACGTCACCGTCTTCACCGACGACACGGTGCGCCAGGAGGGCCCGGTCCGCCCGGGGCCCGCCCTGGACGCCTGGGCCGAGGAGGTCAGGGCGGGCCGCATCACCGTCGACGCCGAACCCGCCGTCCTCGCCGAGATCCACGCCCTGACCGGCCAGGACTTCCCCACCCGTCGGCTCCAGAGCACCTATCTGCGCTGGTTCTACGAGCAGTCCGCCGCCGCCCTGCCCGCCGGGATCACCGTCCACGAGCACCCCACCCGCGCCCTGCGCGTCACCGGCCCGCGCGACGGCCGGCAGCGGGTCTGGCTGGAGGGGCGCACTGAACCCCTCGTGGCCGACCTCGTCGTCCTCGCGGTCGGCCACCTGGACGCCGAACCGGACGACGAGCAGGCGGAGCTGTCCGCCTTCGCGCTCCGCCACGAACTCGTCCACCTGCCGCCCGACTTCACCGCCGACACCGACCTCGATGCGCTCCGCCCGGGTGAGCCCGTCATCGTGCGGGGCTTCGGACTGGCCTTCGTGGACCTGATGGTGCTCCTCACCGAGGGCCGGGGCGGCCGGCACGAGGACGGCGTCTACCACCCCTCGGGGCGCGAACCCGTCCTGTACGTGGGGTCCCGGCGCGGCGTTCCGTACCGTTCGAAGATCGGTTACGGCTGGCAGGGCGAGCGACCGCCGCTCCCGCACCACCTCGGAGCCGAACACGTCAAGGAACTCCTCGCGGCTCCGGGCCCGTTGGACTTCCGGCGTGACGTCTGGCCGCTCGTCGCACGCGAACTCGCCCACGCCCACTACCACCGGCTCTTCACCGCCCACCCCGAGCGCACCGCCATCGGCTGGGAGGAGTTCCGGCAGAACTACGAGGCCGCCGAGCCGGACAGCGCCGAACTCGCCGGTCTGGTGCTCCGGTCCGTACCCGACCCGGCGGACCGCCTCGACCTGGACGCGCTCGACCGGCCGCTGAAGGGTGTCACCCTGCCCGACGGGGAGGCCCTCCAGGAAGCCCTGCGCGACCACATCACGGCCGACCTGGCGCGACGCCACGACGGCGCCCACTCGGCGGATCTGGCCGTTTTCTTCGGACTCCTCTCCGCCTACGTGCAGTTGATGGCCCTCGGGGACACCGGAGACGGCTGGCAGGGGTTCTTCAGCTACCTCGCCTCCGGCCCGCCCGGCCCCCGGCTCGAACAGCTGCTCGCGCTCTCACGCGCCGGAGTCGTCCGCTTCGTCGGCGCCGACATGACCGTCGAGACAGACGAGGAACGGGGCGTCTTCCGGGCCGCCAGCCCCACCGTCCCCGGCGCGCACACCGAGGCCCGGGCGCTCGTCGAGGCACGCCTGCCGGCACCCTCCCTGCGGCACACCAGCAGCCCGCTCCTGCGCGGACTGTACGAGGACGGGGCGGCCGTCACCGTGAACGGCCTCCTCCGGGTCTCCCCGCTCGACGGCGGGATCGAGGACCGCGACGGCACCACCCACCCCCGCCGCTTCGCGCTGGGCCCCTTCACCACGGCCCGCGCGTCGGGCGCCTTCACCCGGCCGCGCACCGGAGGCCCGGCCTTCAGCCAGAACGACGCCACCGCCCGTACCGCGCTCACCTTCCTGCGCGCCCTCTCCGAACGCCCCGTCCTCGCGAACTGAACCCGCCCGGCCGCGCCCTTTTTTCGGGCAGCGCCCGTCCCGCACGCGTCCGCCGCCCGAACCGTGTCCGCCGCCCGAACCGTGTCCAAGGAAACGCCATGTCGCTCACCGCCACCGCAACCCCACCCATGGTCGAGATCCGCTCCCTGCGCAAGAGCTTCGGCTCGACCGACGTGCTGCGCGGCATCGACCTCACCGTCCGGCCCGGCGAGGTGACCGTCGTCCTCGGCCCCTCCGGCTCCGGCAAGTCCACCCTGCTGCGCACCATCAACCACCTGGAGAAGGCGGACCAGGGCTGGATCACCGTGGACGGCGAGCTCATCGGCTACCGCAGGGACGGCGACAAGCTGTACGAACTGCGCGAGCGCGAGGTGCTGCGCCGGCGCACCCGGATCGGCTTCGTCTTCCAGAGCTTCCACCTCTTCCCCCACCTCACGGTGGTGGAGAACATCATCGAGGCGCCCGTCTCCGCGCTGCGCCGCCCCCGTGACGAGGCGATCGCAGCCGCCGGGCGGCTGCTGGAGCGGGTGGGCCTGGCCGACAAGGCGCAGGCGTACCCCCGGCAGCTCTCCGGGGGACAGCAGCAGCGGGTCGCCATCGCACGCGCCCTCGCGCTGGAGCCGAAACTGCTCCTCTTCGACGAGCCGACCTCCGCGCTCGACCCCGAACTCGTCGGCGAAGTCCTCGACGTGATCAAGGACTTGGCCGGGCAGGGCACCACCATGATCGTGGTCACCCACGAGATCGGCTTCGCCCGCGAGGTGGCCGACACCGTCGTCTTCATGGACGAGGGGCGCATCGTCGAGCAGGGGCCGCCCGCCGAGGTGCTCGACCGCCCCATCCAGGAACGCACCCGCGCCTTCCTCTCCAAGGTCCTGTGAACGCGAGCCCCTGAGCAGGACACCGGCCCGCCCCTCCGCCCGACCCCGTCCCCCGACCCCCCCATTGATCCCGGAAGGCCCGCATGACCACCGGCAGACCCCTCCACCTGGCCGCCGAGATCGGTGGCCCGCCCCGGTACGAGCCGGACCACTACCTCGGCCTGGCACGGCTCGCCGAGGGCGGCGCCCTCGACTACGTGACCCTCGGCGACTCCTTCGCCCGGCCCGGGCCCGACGCGCTCTCCGTACTCGCCCGGATCGCGCCCGCCACCGACCGGATCGGGCTCGTGCCGACCGTCGACACCACGCACACCGAGCCGTTCCACGTGTCGTCCGCCGTCGCCACCCTGGACTGGGTGAGCCGGGGCCGGGCCGGCTGGACGGCCGACGTCTCGACCACCGAGGCCGTGGCCCGGCTCTTCGGCCGCCGCGCGGCCGAGCCCGCCGAGGCCCTGTGGCGCGAGGCGGGCGAGGTCGCCGACGCGGGCGCCCGGCTCTGGGACAGCTGGGAGGACGACGCCGAGATCCGGGACGTCGCCACCGGCCGGTTCATCGACCGGGACAAGGTCCACCACATCGACTTCGAGGGCGACGCCTTCTCCGTACGGGGCCCCGCCATCGTGCCGAGGCCCCCGCAGGGACGGCCCGTCACGGTGATCGACGGCACCACCGCCCCCGCCCGGGCGGTCGCGGCCCGCCACGCGGACGTGGTGCACATCCGGGCCACCTCGCCCGAACAGGCAGCCGCCGCCCGCGCCGACGTCCACCGGCTCGCCGCCGCGCACGGCCGCTCCGCGCGCGAGCTGCGGGTGCTGGTCGCACTCGCGGTCGACCTCGGCGACGCGGAGACCACCCCCGAACCCGGGCTGGCGAGCGGGCCGCCGCTGGCCGGCCACGGCACCTACTTCCGGGGCGGCCCCGTCGACCTCGCCGAACTCATCTCCCAGTGGTACCGGGCGGGCGCGGCGGACGGGTTCCACCTCACCCCCATCACCCCGGCCCGCGACCTCGAAAGGATCGTCAACGGCACCGTGGCCCTCCTCCAGCACCGCAGCCTCTTCCGTACCTTCCACCCCGGCCACACCCTCCGCGAGCACCTCGGGCTCGCCCGCCCCGCCAGCCGCTACGCGCTCGCCCGGACGGCCGGGGAGCGGGGATGACCGAGCACCGGCGGATGCATCTCGCCGCCCACTTCCCCGGCGTCAACAGCACCACGGTCTGGTCGGACCCCCGCTCCGGCAGCCAGATCGACTTCGCCTCCTTCGAGCACCTGGCGAGGACCGCCGAGCGCGGCAAGTTCGACTTCTTCTTCCTCGCGGAAGGGCTCCGGCTGCGCGAGTACGGCGGGCGCGTCCACGACCTCGACGTCGTCGGGCGGCCGGAGTCCCTCACCGTGCTGAACGCGCTCGCCGCCGTCACCGACCGGCTCGGGCTCGCCGCCACGGTCAACGCGACCTTCAACGAGCCGTACGAGCTGGCCCGCCGGTTCGCCACCCTCGACCACCTCAGCGGCGGTCGCGCGGCCTGGAACGTGGTCACCTCCTCGGACGCCTTCACCGGCGAGAACTTCCGCCGGGGCGGCTTCCTCGACCGGGCCGACCGCTACACCCGGGCCGCCGAGTTCGTCTCCACCGCACGCGAGCTGTGGGACTCCTGGACGCGGGACGGAACGCCCCGGCCGTTCGCGCACCGCGGCCGGCACTTCGACATCTCCGGCGAGTTCACCCTCCCGCGCTCCCCGCAGGGGCATCCGGTCGTGATCCAGGCCGGGGACTCGGACGAGGGCCGCGACTTCGCGGCCTCGGCCGCCGACGTGATCTTCACCCGGCACGGCACCCTGGAGGCCGGACGCGTCTTCCACGCGGACGTCAAGGGGCGGCTGGCGGCGTACGGCCGGGGCCCCGACGACCTGAAGATCATGCCCGGGGTCAGCGCCGTGGTCGCCGACACCGACGAGGAGGCCCAGGAGTACGCCGCCGAGATCCGCCGCCTCCAGGTCTCCCCGCAGAACGCGATCCTCGCCCTCGAACAGGTCTGGGGCCGCGACCTGTCCTCGTACGATCCCGACGGACCGTTCCCCGGGACGGACCCGGACCCGGACTCCGGGTTCGCGCAGGGCCGGGCCGGGTTCGCCGACCCGTTGGCCGTGGCCGCGCGGTGGCGGGCGCTGTCGCAGGAGAAGGGGCTGTCCATCCGGGAGACCGTGATCGAGACCACCACCCGGCAGTCCTTCGTGGGCAGCCCGGAGACCGTCGCCGCCGAGATGACCGGCTTCGTCGACCAGCGGGCGGCCGACGGGTTCATCCTCGTCCCGCACCTCACGCCCGGCGGCCTCGACGACTTCGTCGACCGGGTCGTCCCCCTCCTCCAGGAACGCGGGGCGTTCCGCTCCGAGTACACCGGTTCCACCCTGCGGGAACACCTCGGGCTGGCCGAACCCGTATGGAAAGGTTGAGCACATGAGCACGAACGCAGCACAGGAGTGGCAGAGCTGGCACGAAGGGCGCATCGCCGCCGCGGCGGCGCCCTACGGACCACTGGCGCTGGCCGGTACCCACTGGCTCGCCGACTACCCGGAAGGGCGAATTCCGGCCGTCCCGGGACAGTGGCGCGAGGACGGTGACGACCTGGTGCTCGACGCCGGGGCCGAGGACGGCCTGACCGTCGACGGCAAGCCGCTCACCGGGGAGGTACGCCTGCGTCCCGACACGGGGCCGGCCGACGACGCCCGCGTGGCCCTCGGCGAACGGCGGTTCTTCGTGCTCCGCCGCGAGGGTCTCTGGGCGGTGCGGGACTTCGACCCGGCGGCGCCGAACCGGCACGCGTTCGCGTCGATCGGGGCGACGCCCTACGACGCGCGCTGGAACCTGTCCGGCACCTTCCGCCGGTACGAGGACCGTACCGTCCGGGTGAAGAACGCCGACGGAGTCGAGCGGGGCCTCCAACTCGCGGGCGAGGCAACGTTCGTCGTGGACGGAACCGAGCACACCCTGCAGGCCGCGGTCGAGCCGGACGGCTCGCTGTGGATCGTCTTCGCCGACGCGACCAGCGGTGACAGCAGCTTCCGCTTCCGTTTCCTGCGCCCCGCCGCTCCCGCCGCCGACGGCTCGGTGACGGTCGACTTCAACCGGGCCCTGCTGCCCCCGTGCGCCTTCGCCGATCACTTCATCTGCCCCTTCCCGCCGCCGGGCAACACCCTCCCGATCGCCGTCCCGGTGGGGGAGCGGCAGCGGCTCGACGGCTGAACCCGCGCCCGGGTCGCGTTTCGCCCCGGCCCCGGCGGCATCCACGCTGCCGGGGCCGGGGCGTTCCTCCGCTCCGGACGGCTCCGGGCGGCCGAAAGACGCCCTTGCGCCACGCGCGGCCGGTCCCAAATACTCCCAACCAGCGCTTGTCAGGAACACGGCATCCGCATAGCGGACGCGTGTCGGAAGCCCGACGCCCGACTGCGCCTCACGGGTCCGCCACCCCACGGACGGGTCCCTGATTCCCCTTTGGAGGAACGCGAAGTGAGGATCAAGCGCACCACCCCCCGCAGCACCACCGCCAGACGCAGCAGGGCCGTCGCCGTCGCGGCGGGTCTGGTCGCCGTAGCGGCGTTCGCCGTCCCCGCGGCCAACGCCGAGTCGGCCGGAACGTTCAGCACCGCCCAGCTCACCGCCGCCGGCAACGCCGTGCTCACCGCCGACGTCCCCGGCACCGCCTGGAGCGTCGACCCCGCCACCAAGCACCTCGTCGTCACCGTGGACAGCACGGTCACCCAGGCCGAGATCGCGAAGATCAAGGAGACCGCGGGCGACGAGGCGGGCGCCCTGCGCATCGAGCGCACGGCCGGCACCTTCAGCAAGCTGATCTCGGGCGGCGACGCGATCTACGCGAGCAGTTGGCGCTGCTCGCTCGGCTTCAACGTCCGCAGCGGCAGCACCTACTACTTCCTGACCGCCGGTCACTGCACCGACGGTGCGGGCACCTGGTGGTCCAACTCGGCCCACACCACCACGCTCGGCACCACCTCGGGATCCAGCTTCCCGGGCAACGACTACGGCCTGGTGACCTACACCAACAGCAGCGTCACCAAGAGCGGCACCGTGGGCAGCGTGGACATCACCGGCGCGGCCAACGCCACCGTCGGCCAGTCCGTGACCCGCCGCGGCTCCACCACCGGCATCCACAGCGGTACGGTGACCGGCCTCAACGCCACCGTCAACTACGGCAACGGGGAGATCGTCTCCGGCCTGATCCGCACCAACGTGTGCGCCGAGCCCGGCGACTCCGGCGGCCCGCTCTACTCCGGGACCCTGGCGATCGGCCTCACCTCGGGCGGCAGCGGCGACTGCACCTCGGGCGGTACGACCTTCTTCCAGCCCGTCACCGAAGCACTCAGCGCCTACGGAGTCAGTGTCTTCTGACCCCTGACCCCTGACCCCTGCCCCTGATCGCCGACCTCTGGGCCCGCGGTCTTCGCCGAAGCCCACGGGGTTCAACCGCCCCGTGGGCCGCGGTGGCCCCACGTGACCCGGCCCGCGGCCGGGCCACGTGACTCCGCGGGCCTCGCCGAGCCCCCGTTCGCTCCGGACGGGGGCTCCCGCGCGCCCCCCGCTCTGCGCGATGATGGCCGTACGGTCGGACGCAGAGGAGCGACGGGGGCGGACGCCGAGTCCGTACGGAGGTACGCCCTCCGGCCCTCGCAGACACCCAGGGGGTTCCAGGCCCGTGCATCGCATCGGAGTGACCGGACACCGTTCCATTCCCCCGCAGGCCCACGCCCACGTGCGCGAGGCCCTGCGGACGGCGCTGCGCGAGGCCGGGGACCCGCTGGAGGCGCTCTCCAGCCTCGCCGTGGGGGCGGACCAGCTCTTCGCCCGGCTGGCCCTCGCGCGCGGCGCGCGGCTGACGGCGGTGATCCCCAGCGACGACTACGAGGAGTGCTTCGACGACGAGGGCGACCTCAAGCGCTACCTCGCCCTCAAGTCCCTCGCCGGGCGGGAGGTGCGGCTCGACTTCCGGCACTCCACGGACGAGGCGTACTACGCGGCGGGTACCTGGATCGCCGACCACTGCGACCGGCTCGTGGCCGTCTGGGACGGCCTTCCGGCCCGGGGCCTGGGCGGCACCGGCGACATCGTCACCTACGCACGCGCCCTGGGCCGCCCGGTCACCGTGATCTGGCGCGACGGCGTACGCCGCGACTGAGTGCGCACGCACGTCACACGACGGCGTGTCAGATGCGGTGCCGGGCCAGCCAGTCCGTGTGCTCGGGGGAGACGATGCGCTCGGTCTCGAAGACCGCCGCCGGCCACTGGCGTTCGGTGAGCGAGGTCTCCATGGCCGCCTGCATCGACTCCAGGTCCTTCTCGACCACGGAGTGCGCCGAGACCAGCGGGTGGTGGCGGCGCATCTCGTTCCAGGCCAGGCACGCCGCGGCGGCGGCCGACAGCACCCCGGTCAGCCCGAAGGACCGGCCCGTCCCGAAGGTCTGCACGAGGCAGAGGACCAGTGCCGGCGCCGTCAGCGCCGCGACCGTGCTCGACCAGGCCAGCGCACCCCGCCGCGAGACCAGCTGCCGCCTCCGGTACCAGCGGCGCTGCTCGATGAGCCGGTCCCGTACGTACGTCTCCTTGCGCACGGTGAACGCCTTGTCCCGCAACTCCCGCATGGACGCGGTGATGAGTCCCCCGTCCGGCCCGTCCAGGCCGTCGCGGGGATCGTCCCAGCCGGCCTTCCGCAGCTCCTGGAGCCCCTCCTCCAGCCTGTTGGCGAACACCGCCTCGGGGTGCTGCGTGGTGGTGTCGTAGGGGGAGCCGTGCACCGCGTAGCGCCAGCAGTTCGACTTGATGAACTCCGCTGCGGAGCGGTTGAGTTGCCAGTGCGACTTCGCTTTGCGGTGCGACGCGAACAGGGTCGCGACCAGCACGCCCGCGTAGGCCAACGCTCCTAGTAAGTCCAGGAGTTGCAGCGAATCCCCGACCTCCACGCTCCAGGGCAGCGCGGCGGGTATCGCTCCGAGGACGAGGAGCGCCAACTGGAGGCGGGTCGTACGGATGGCCTCCCGCTGCCGGGCGACGGCGACGGCGTCGGTGCGGTGGAAGAGTTCGGGCAGGTCGGCATCCCTGAAGACCATGGACCGCAGGGGTTCAGGAATCGCAGTCATGTCCGCTCCGGTGATCGAAACAGGGAGATCCCTGTTGGTGGAATGACCCAATCCGCCAATCGAGGCAACTCCCGTTCCCGAATGGAGGTATACAGGCCGGGGAAGATGTGCCCGCCGAGATTCTGAGGGTAAAGTCGTGACGCCGGACACTGCAATGGTGCAGCTGTCCGGTGCTGTTTCCATGTCCGGAACGAGCCAATCAAGGACGGCCGTGAAGACCTACGCATTCCCCTCCTCCTTCGCCACCGCGAAGATCAGCCGTGTGCCGCTCTCCAAGATCGAGACCGCCGGGGGCGACGCCGCCGAAAAGCTCGGACGGATCGTCTCGGTTCCGGGCGGTCGCTCGAACACGACGTCGACGTTCAACTCTTCGCTCTGATCCGAGTTCACCCGGGGGCGTGCAGCGACAATGCGCCGCGCACGCACGGCCGACGCACCTGGTGCCGATGGCTAGACTGACGGAATGACAGGACCCCCGGTCCCATTCCGTGAAATCGTTCTGAAGGTTCACAGCAGATGTGATCTCGCCTGTGATCATTGCTATGTCTACGAACATGCTGACCAGAGTTGGCGAACCCGCCCGAAAACAATCTCTGACCAGGTGATTCAGCGGACGGCTCAGCGATTGGCCGAGCACGCCGGGACACACGCACTGCCCTCCGTGTCAGTGATCCTGCACGGAGGGGAGCCGCTACTCGCGGGCCCCGCGCGTCTGCGCCGCGTCTGCGAGGAGTTCGGCTCCGCGCTCGCCGGAGTCGCCGAACTGGATCTCCGCATCCACACCAACGGCCTTCAGCTCAGTCCGCGGTACTTGGACCTCTTCGCGGAGTTCGACGTCAAGGTGGGCATCTCCCTCGACGGCGACCGTACGGCCAACGACCGCCACCGCCGTTTCGCGGACGGCCGCAGCAGCCACCCCCTCGTCCTCAAGGCCGTGGAACTGCTCCGGCAGGAGCGCTACCGCCACCTGAACCTCGGCCTCCTCTGCACGATCGACATCGCCAACGACCCGCACGCGGTGCTCGACGCCCTGACCGAACTCGAACCTCCGCTCATCGACTTCCTCCTTCCGCACGCCACCTGGGACGACCCGCCGCCGCGTCCTGACGGGTCGCCCGTCGCCTACGCCGACTGGCTTCTCGCGATCTTCGACCGCTGGCAGGAGCAGGGGCGTCCGGTGCCGGTCCGGCTGTTCTCCTCGGTGCTGTCCACCCTGAGCGGCGGACCGAGCCTCACCGAATCGCTCGGGCTGGCCCCCACCGACCTGGTCGTCGTGGAGACCGACGGGCAGCTGGAACAGGTGGATTCGCTCAAGAGCGCGTACGAGGGCGCGGCGGCCACGGGCTTCGACGTCTTCACCCACTCCTTCGACCAGGTCGCCGCCCATCCGGGAGTCCAGGCCCGCCAGCTCGGGCTGGCGGGCGTCAGCGAGGACTGCCGCAGGTGCCCCGTCGTACGTTCGTGCGGCGGCGGGCTCTACACCCACCGCTACCGCTCCTCCAACGAGTTCGACAACCCTTCCGTCTACTGCGCGGACCTCGAAGCGCTGGTGCGCGGGATCGAGGAGCGTACGGGGTCGGCCCTCGTCTCTCCCGCCCTGTCCGGCCCGGCCGGGACGGCCGCCGAGCACCACGAGCTCACCCGGACGCTGCTGGCCGGCCTCCACGCGCTGCTCGACGGCCTGGCGGGCGAGCCCTGGGCGCGGGCGTGGCGGACGGCGGGCGTCCTGGAGGAGTCGGAGGCGGGTGTCGCGGGCCTCGACCACGTACTCGCCCACCCGTACGCGCGTTCCTGGCTCCAGGAGACCGTCGAAGGGCTCCGGTCCGACCCGGACCGGGCCGTCGCGGAGGCCTCGCGGCTCACCTCGTACGTGGCCGCGGCGGTCCTGCGGGCCGGGCTGACGGACGCCGTACCGGTGGTCCACCGGGGAGGCGGGCTGTTCCTGCCCACCCTCGGCGAGCTGACGCTCGACGGGGCCGACGACCACGGGACGGTCCTCGTCCGGGGTGTGCCCGGCGGCTTCGTGGTGGAGCGCGCGAGCGGCGAGGAGGTGCGCGTCGCGTTCGGCGAGCCGGGCGGCGGCTGGCGGCCGGTCCGCCGGCTCGCGGTGGCCGGGCTGCCCGGCTGGGCCGTCGACGATCTCGACCCCTACCGGGACTGCCACGCGGCGCCCGCCGCGGACCGTCTGGAACCCGAGGCCTTCGAGGCCTTCGGGGCGGCGCTCGCCCGCGCCTGGGCCCGGATCGAGGCGGTGGCTCCGGCGGTGGCCGCGGCCATGGCGGAAGCGGTGACCACCGTCACCCCGCTGACCCCCGGCTGCCGGGCCGAGCGGCCCCACGGCCACGGAGCGCTCGGAGTCCCGGTGGACGCCGACGGCCCCGGAGCGGCGGCCGGGATGGTGCGGGCCCACCGCAGAAGCGAGCTGAGGGCCCTGTGCGACGTCGCGGACCTGTACGCGGCGGACGGGGACTGGGAGTATCTGTCGCCCTGGGACGGGACCGCCCTTCCGTTCTCCCGCCTGCTGGCCGAGACCCATGAGCGCGTGGGTGTCGGACTGTTCGACCCGGAATTCCCCGCGGGCGTGCAGGAAGCGCTCGACCTGCTGGAAGAGGCTCCCGAGGCGACCGTCCACGGGAAGCGTCTGTTGGACGTGATCCGAAAGGAACTCAGCGGTGCGCAGGGGGTCGGCAGGAACGACGACTCCGGGACAATCTTCGATCAAGAAGGTAAGTGATCGATGCTGCTGGGGAGATGACTGAAAAGGGGCGGTGAATGACCGAAGATCGAAGGGGTGGAGAGCGGCCCGCTCCGGAATGATGAATTCGCTCGCATTCACTCCGTAGCATCGGATGTGGGTGCTCACACAGGACGGGGGTCGTGTGCACGCATGATGCAACAGCGAGCGTCGGACCATCGGCCGTACTTCTTTCTCAGTTACGCGCACACACCGGGGTACGGCGGTGGAACGGACCCGGATATGTGGGTCGAACGCCTTTTCCAAGATCTCTGCGGCCATGTGATGGCCATGACCGATCTCCCCGCGGGTACCACCGCGGGGTTCATGGACCGGGAAATACGATCCGGCGAGGGCTGGTCGGAACGGCTCGGCGCGGTGCTCGCCACCTGCCGGGTCTTCGTTCCCCTGTTCTCGCCGCGCTACTTCGCCAGTGAGATGTGCGGCAAGGAGTGGTACGCCTTCGAGCAGCGGGCGATCCATCATCGCGCCCGCTCCAACCAGCCCGCCGAGGCGATCGTCCCGGCACTCTGGGTGCCGGTGCCGCCCAGCCAGTTACCGGGCTCCGCCGAGCGCATCCAGTTCAACCACCGGGACTTCGGGGAACGCTACGTCAGTGACGGGCTCTACGGTCTGATCAAACTCCGGCTCTTCGCCCAGGAGTACGAAAGAGCCGTGTACGAGCTGGCCAAACGCATCGTCACCGTCGCCGACACCGTGCGGATCGACACCGGAAGACCCGTCGACTACCGCCTCGCCCCCAGTGCCTTCGGGTCCCGCAGCAGCGGTGCGGGGGCACCGAAGCCGATGCGGATCACCATCGCCGCACCCACCCGCCACGATCTTCCGCCCGGACGGGACGAGGCCTACTACGGCGACAACCCGCAGGACTGGAACCCCTACCACCCGGCCGCCGCGCGCCCGCTGGCCTACGTCACCGAGGAACTCGTCCGCTCGCTCAACTACCAGGCCGTGATCGGCTCGTTCGACGAGGACCAGGGACAGTCCGAGGACCGGGGACTCTCCGCGGAGAAGCGGGCGCCCACCACACCGGAGATCCTCATACTCGACCGGTGGGCGCTCCGGGACGAGGACCGCCGCCGCAGACTCGCCGCGCTCGACGCCGACAACAGGCCCTGGGTGACCCTGGTCGTGCCGTGGAACCGCGACGACCCGCAGAGCACCGCCGAGGAAGCGGAACTCACCGCGCTCCTCGAACGGACCATGCCCGTCAAGATGAGCCAGGGACGCGCCTTCTGCCGCGTCGCGGCCAAAGGAGTGCCCACGATGGAGGCGTTCGGCCAGATCCTGCCGCAGGTCGTCGAAGTCGCCGCGCAGCAGTATCTGCGCAACGCGACCGTCTACCCGCCCGGCAGCGGCGGCGGCCACGGCGAACGCACCCGGCTGACGGGGCCCATGGGCCACACACAGTTCATACCCGACACGCTCGACCCTGGGACGCAAGCGGAGGACGTATGACAGCCGGCCGTGACGGGCGGATCGTCACTTTCTACTCGTACAAGGGAGGCACGGGGCGCACCATGGCCCTGGCCAACACCGCCTGGATCCTGGCCGCCAACGGCAAGCGGGTCCTGGCCGTCGACTGGGACCTGGAGGCACCGGGCCTGCACCGGTTCTTCCACCCCTTCCTCGACCCCGCCACCCTCGGCGCCACCACCGGTGTCATCGACCTCATCACCGAATACGCCTGGGCCGCCACCAGCCCCGCGCAGCGCCCCGACGACTGGCACCGCGACTACGCGCGCATCCAGCAGCACGCCGTCTCCCTGACACCGGAGACGCTCGGCTGGGAGTTCCCCCGGGGAGGCACCCTCGACTTCGTCTCGGCCGGACGCCAGAACCGCGAGTACTCCGCCGCCGTCTCCACGTTCGACTGGGACAACTTCTACGACCGGCTCGGCGGCGGAAGCTTCTTCGACGCCCTGCGCGACGACATGAAGTCCAACTACGACTACGTCCTCATCGACAGCCGGACCGGCCTCAGCGACATCGCCGACATCTGCACCGTCCACCTCCCCGACGTCCTGGTGGACTGCTTCACCCTCAGCGACCAGTCCATCGACGGCGCCGCCTCCGTGGCCCGCCAGACCGCCGAGCGCTACAGCGGGCGGCCCATCGCGATCTACCCCGTCCCGATGCGCATCGACGAGGGCGAGAAGGAGAAGGCCGACGCCGGACGGGCCCTCGCCCGCTTCAAGTTCGACCGGCTGCCGCGCGACCTGTCCGGCGACGAACTCACCGCCTACTGGGGGGCGGTGGAGATCCCGTACCGCCCCTACTACGCGTACGAGGAGACGCTCGCGACCTTCGGCGACGAAGCCGGACTCACCAACTCGCTGCTCTCCGCCTTCGAACGGCTCGTGGCGGTCGTCACCGACCAGGAGGTCACCTCCATGCCGCCGGTCGCGGAGGACGTCCGGCTGCGCATCCGCGACGCCTTCACCCGGCGCCGGCCCACGCTCCCCGCCGACATCTTCCTCAACTACGTGGCGGAGAACCGGATGTGGGCGGACTGGATCGAGTCCGTCCTCACCCGGGCCGGCTTCCGTGTCGTACCGCGCGACGTCTCCACCGAACGCGAGGACCGCGAACCGCCCGTCACCGCGCCGGAGACCGCCGCCCGCACCGTCGTCCTGCTCTCCAGCGCCTACCTCAAGTCCCAGCGCGCCACCGAACTGTGGCAGCGCTCCAGCGCCGAGGACCAGGCCGGCGGCCGGCGCCAGATCCTGTTCCGCGTCGGAGACGTCCGGCTCACCTCCGCCTACATCGACCGCAACCCGGTGGACCTCTTCCGGCTCGACGAGGCCCACGCCGCGGCGGCCCTGCTGCGCGCGCTGGACCGCCCGCCCCACCTGGGCGACGGGTCGGCGCCGGGACCCCGGTTCCCCGGCACGGTCCCGAAGATCTGGAACGCCCCGCCGCGCAACCCCGGATTCACCGGCCGCTCCCTGGTGCTGGAACGCATGCGCGACCAGCTCGGCGGCGGCATGGCGGTGGTGCTGCCCCAGCCGCAGACCCTGTACGGCCTCGGCGGCGTCGGCAAGACGCAGGTGGCGCTGGAGTACGTGCACCGCTTCATGGCCGACTACGACCTGGTGTGGTGGATCTCCTCCGAGCAGACCGACGACGTGGTCGCCGGACTCGCGGAACTCGCCGCCCGGCTGGGTACCCAGGGCGGCGACGACATGGCGGCGGCCTCCAAGGAAGCCGTCGACCTGCTGCGCCGCGGGGTACCCACCGACCGGTGGCTGCTGGTCTTCGACAACGCGGACGACCCCGAACGGATCAGGCGCTACTTCCCGCAGGGGGGCTCCGGCCACATCCTGGTGACGTCGCGGAACCAGACCTGGTCGCAGCACGGCGACGCGCTGCCCGTCGACGTCTTCCTGCGCGAGGAGTCCGTCGAACACCTCCGCCGCCGCGCCCCCGGCCTCAGCGAGGAGGACGCCGCGCGGGTCGCCACGGCCGTCGGCGACCTGCCGCTCGCCGTCGAACAGGCCGCCGCCTGGATCGCGGAGACCGCGACCCCCGTCGACACCTACCTCGACCAGCTGGCCGAGCAGGCCGCCCAGGTGCTGTCCCTCAACCAGCCGGCCGGCTACCCGGAACCGGTGGCCGCCACCTGGAACGTCTCCATCGAGCGGCTCAAGGAACGGTCGCCCGCCGCGGTGCGGCTGCTCCAGCTCTGCGCCTTCTTCGCACCCGAGCCGATCAGCGCGAGCCTCCTCTACAGCAAGGAGATGATCGAGGCGCTCAAGCCGTACGACTCCTCCCTCCAGGAGAAGCTCGTCCTCGGCCGGGTCATCCGGGAGATCGGCCGTTTCGCGCTCGCCAAGGTCGACCAGGTCTCCAACTCGATCCAGGTGCACCGGCTGGTGCAGGCCGTCATCAAGGCGCAGCTCAGCGAGGAGGAGCAGCGCGAGGCCCGGCACGTGGTCCACCGCGTCCTGGCCGGGGCCCGGCCGGACGACGACGAGCCGATCGACAACCCGGAGAACTGGGCGCGGTTCGCCACCATCTGGCCGCACCTGGGGCCGTCCGGGGCACGCCTCTGCGGGGAGCCGGAGACCCGCAGACTGCTGATCGACCGCGTCCGCTACCTCTGGAAGCGCGGCGACGTCCGCACGGCGGGCGCGCTGGGTGCCGAACTCCGCACCGCCTGGGCGGAGATGCTGGGGAAGGAGGACATCCAGTACCTCTACCTCTGCTTCCACATCTCCAACATCTACCGCTCGCGCGGACGTTACGTGGAGGCGAAGGAGCTCGATGAGATCACCCTCCAGCGGCAGCGCGACATCCTGGGCGCGGAGCACCCCCACACCTACATGACGACGAGCAGCCTGGCGACCGACCTCGGCATGCTCGGGGAGTACGGCCGGGCGATCGAGCTGGCCAACGAGGCCCGTGAGGGGTTCGGGCAGATCTTCCACGACGGCCACCCGAGGACCCTCGCGGCGGCGAACAACCTGGCGCTCAACCTGCGACTGGTCGGGCAGTACTCCCGGGCCCGGGAGATCGACCAGGAGGTGTACGACCGGCGCAGCGAGGTGCTCGGCGCGGAGCATCCGTACAGCCTGTCCTCCGCGGTGAGCCTCGCCCGCGACCTGCGCGACGTGGGCCGGTACGAGGACTCCGTGGCGCTGCTCAGCCGTACGTACGACAGCTACAAGAGGACGCTCGGTCCCGCCTTCCCCGGCACGCTCTCCGCCGCCAAGGCGCTCGCGGTGGCGCTGCGACGGGCGGGTCAGCTGGAGGACGCCCGCAGGCTGACGCTGGCCACCCGGGCCAGGTACCGTGCGAAGTACTCCACGCCCAACCCGGAGTCGCTGGCCTGCGACCTCAACCTGGCTGCCGACTTCTACGCGATCGGTGAGGCGGTCCAGGCGAGGGACGCGGCGCGGGAGGTGGTCGAGCAGTACCTGGTGGTGCCGGGGGAGCGGCACCCGTACACCCTGGCCGCGCAGAACAACCTGGCCGTCTACCTGCTGGGATCGGGGGAGGCCGAGGAGGCGGCGAAGATGTCGCGGCGGGTCGTCGACCTGATGCGGGAGCTGTTCGGCAGGGACCACCCGCACACGCTCTTCTGCGTGATGAACCTGGCCAGCGCGACGGCGGTGCTCGGGGACGCGGAGCTGGTGCTGGAGACGGAGCAAGTCCTCGCCGGGCAGCTCGGCAAGGCTCTCGGGCCGCAGCACCCGGAGGCGCTGGCCATGATCGGGAACACGGCGGTCACGCTGGAGGACCTCGGCCGGCGCGAGGAGGCCCAGCAGTTGCGGGCGCGGATCGTGGGGGAGCTGGCCCGCCAGCTCGGTGACGACCACCCGATGACGCGGATCGCGCGGGACGGGAGGAGGTTCGAGCGGGAGCTTGAACCGATCCAGGTGTGAGCGCACGGGAGGGGCGGGGGCCCCCCCCCGGGGGCCCCCCCCCCCCCCCCGGGGGGGTGGTGAAGTAAAAAAGACCCCCCCCCCCCCCCCGGCGGACACCAACC
>NZ_JBHWYX010000047.1:15253-69412 GCF_042728795.1 Streptomyces sp. NPDC060184 | reverse complement strand
GTATAAGAGACAGGACCCTGTCAGGTCTCTCCCGCCGGCCCGGCAAGAAGGTGTTCGCACGGCACGGTGTTCGTGCGGGCGGGGCCCGGAGCCCCGCCGAGAGGGCTCAGCCCTCTTCGTGGGTGACGGCCCGGCGCGCGTCCGCGTCCAGCACGCCCCAGTTGATCAGCTGCTCCGTCAGCACGGAAGGCGACTGGTCGTAGATGACCGCGAGGGTGCGCAGGTCGTCCTGGCGGATCGAGAGGACCTTGCCGTTGTAGTCGCCGCGCTGGCTCTGGATCGTCGCGGCGTAACGCTGCAGCGGTCCGGCCTTCTCCGGCGGGACGTGGGCGAGGCGCTCCAGGTCCAGGACGAGCTTCGGCGGCGGCTCGGCCGCGCCGCCGGGGGTCGTGCCCGGCAGGAGCTCCTGGACGGGAACGCCGTAGAAGTCCGCCAGCTCGGCGAGACGCTGGACCGTCACCGCACGGTCGCCCCGCTCGTACGAGCCGACGACGACGGCCTTCCAACGGCCCTGCGACTTCTCCTCCACGCCGTGGAGGGAGAGGCCCTGCTGGGTGCGGATGGCGCGGAGCTTGGCCCCGAGCTGTTTTGCGTATTCGCTGGACATAAGGCTCCCCGGACGCTCGAACATGATGCGGCGCCGCCGCGTGGCTGGTGACTCACTGTGAGGTTACGCAGCGTTACTTGGATGCGTCAAGCCGGGAGGTCCCGGGCGGCTCCGCGGGGGGCCGGGTCGGGGGTCCCGGAACGGCCCTGGTACCGTTGAAGACGAAGTTTTCAGATTTCCGACGTCCTTTAAGGTCCGTCCCGTGAGGCGGAGAAGGAGGTCCGTTTCTCAATGGACGCACAGCACGACGGCACCGGCAACGCGGCACGGCCCGTTCTGGAGGCCCCCGACATCGCCCGGGCCCTGACCAGGATCGCCCACGAGATCGTCGAACGCGCCAAGGGCGCCGACGACGTGGTGCTCCTCGGCATCCCCACCCGCGGCGTCTTCCTCGCCCGCAGGCTCGCCGCGAAGCTCGAAGAGATCACCGGCCGCGCGATGCCCGTCGGATCGCTCGACATCACGATGCACCGCGACGACCTCCGGATGCGCCCCGCGCGTGCCCTCGGACGCACCGAGATCCCCGGTGACGGCGTCGACGAACGCCTCGTCGTCCTCGTCGACGACGTGCTCTTCTCCGGCCGCACGATCCGCGCCGCCCTCGACGCCCTCGGCGACATCGGCCGCCCCCGCGCCGTCCAGCTCGCGGTCCTGGTGGACCGCGGCCACCGCGAACTCCCCATCCGCGCCGACTACGTCGGCAAGAACCTCCCGACGTCGCACCGGGAGACGGTCACGGTCCAGCTCGCCGAGGAGGACGGCCGCGACGCCGTGCTGCTCGGAGCGCGGCGGAGCGCCCCGGCAGGCGGGCACTAGCACCGCTACCGCTACCCGAACGGCCCTTCCGTGCGACCCGTCACCCGGTCCGTACGGCTGCCGCAGCACGCCCGCATGCCCGCAACCTCCACCACCCCGGAGAACACCCAGATGAAGCGCCACCTCATCTCGGCCGCCGACCTCACCCGCGACGACGCCGTCCTCATCCTCGACACCGCCGAGGAGATGGCCCGGGTCGCCGACCGGCCGATCAAGAAGCTCCCCACCCTGCGCGGCCGTACCGTCGTCAACCTCTTCTTCGAGGACTCGACGCGGACCCGCATCTCCTTCGAGGCCGCCGCCAAGCGCCTCTCCGCCGACGTCATCAACTTCTCCGCGAAGGGCTCGTCCGTCTCCAAGGGCGAATCCCTCAAGGACACCGCCCTGACCCTGGAGGCGATGGGCGCCGACGCCGTCGTCATCCGGCACCACGCCTCGGGCGCCCCGTACCGCCTCGCCACCTCCGGCTGGATCGACGGCGCGGTCGTCAACGCGGGCGACGGCACCCACGAGCACCCCACCCAGGCCCTGCTGGACGCCTTCACCATGCGCCGCCGGCTGGTCGGCGCCGACCAGGGCCTCGGCCGCGACCTCGAAGGCCGCCGGATCACCATCGTCGGCGACGTCCTGCACAGCCGGGTGGCCCGCTCCAACGTCCACCTGCTGACCACGCTCGGCGCCCACGTCACCCTGGTGGCCCCGCCCACCCTGCTGCCGATCGGCGTGGAGCAGTGGCCCTGCGACGTCAGCTACGGCCTGGACGAGGTGCTCCCGAAGTCCGACGCGGTGATGATGCTGCGTGTGCAGCGTGAGCGGATGAACGCCGCGTACTTCCCCACCGAGCGCGAGTACTCCCGCCGCTACGGCCTGAACGGCGACCGCATGGCGAAGATGCCCGAGCACAGCATCGTCATGCACCCCGGCCCGATGAACCGCGGCATGGAGATCACCGCCGAGGTCGCGGACTCCGACCGCTGCACCGCCGTCGAACAGGTCGCCAACGGCGTCTCCGTCCGCATGGCCGTGCTCTACCTGCTGCTCGGCGGCTCCGAGCCCGCCACCACCGCCCGTACCGAGGGGAACAAGTAACCATGAGCAAGATCCTTATCCGCGGCGCGCAGATCCTCGGTGGCGAAGTCCAGGACGTCCTGATCGACGGCGGGACCATCGCCGGGATCGGCACCGGCATCGAGGCGGCGGACGCCACCGTCGTCGAGGCGGCGGGCCAGATCCTGCTGCCCGGCCTGGTCGACCTCCACACCCACCTGCGCGAGCCCGGCCGCGAGGACTCCGAGACCGTCCTGACCGGCACCAAGGCCGCCGCGGTCGGCGGGTTCACCGCCGTGCACGCCATGGCCAACACCTTCCCCGTCGCCGACACCGCCGGTGTGGTCGAGCAGGTCTGGCGGCTCGGCAAGGAGTCCGGCTACTGCGACGTCCAGCCGATCGGCGCCGTCACCGTCGGCCTGGAGGGCAAGCAGCTCGCCGAGCTCGGCGCCATGCACGACTCGGCCGCCGGAGTGAAGGTCTTCTCCGACGACGGCAAGTGCGTCGACGACGCCGTGATCATGCGCCGCGCCCTGGAGTACGTGAAGGCCTTCGACGGCGTCGTCGCCCAGCACGCCCAGGAGCCCCGCCTCACCGAGGGCGCCCAGATGAACGAGGGCACCGTCTCCGCCGAGCTCGGCCTCGGCGGCTGGCCCGCCGTCGCCGAGGAGTCGATCATCGCGCGCGACGTGCTGCTCGCCGCCCACGTCGGCTCCCGGGTGCACATCTGCCACCTGTCGACCGCCGGCTCGGTCGAGATCGTCCGCTGGGCCAAGTCCAAGGGCTGGAACGTCACCGCCGAGGTCACCCCGCACCACCTGCTCCTCACCGACGAGCTGGTCCGCTCGTACAACCCCGTCTACAAGGTGAACCCGCCGCTGCGCACCGAGGCCGACGTCCTGGCCCTGCGCGAGGCCCTCGCCGACGGCACCATCGACTGCGTCGCCACCGACCACGCCCCGCACCCGCACGAGGACAAGGACTGCGAGTGGGCCGCGGCGGCGATGGGCATGGTGGGCCTGGAGACCGCGCTCTCCGTCGTCCAGCAGACGATGGTCGAGACCGGTCTGCTCGACTGGGCGGGCGTCGCCGACCGCATGTCCTTCCGCCCGGCGGCCATCGGCCGGCTCGACGGACACGGCCGCCCCGTCTCGCCCGGTGAGCCCGCCAACCTCGTACTCGTCGATCCGGCATACCGTGGGACCGTGGACCCCGCGGGCTTCGCGTCCCGCAGCCGCAACACCCCCTACGAGGGCCGTGAGCTGCCGGGACGGGTCACCCACACCTTCCTGCGGGGCCGTGCCACGGTCGTCGACGGGAAGCTCACGTGACAAAACTGACCCCCCTGTACCAGCTGGCCGCCGAACAGAAGTCGGCCGCCGTGACCGACTGGTCCGCCCGGATCAGCTGGGTCGTCGGAATACTGGTCTTCGTGGCCTTCGTCTACTGGCTGATGCGCCAGGGATGGAAGTGGCGCGGCAGCCTCCAGTCCGACCTGCCGGAGCTCGCGGCCACCCCCGAGGGATTCGCGGACGGAGCCCCGCTCCTGAAGCTCTCCGGCCGCTACCACGGCTCCACCACCGCCGGGCAATGGCTCGACCGGATCGTCGCGCACGGCCTCGGCACCCGCAGCCGGGTCGAGCTCACCCTCACGGACCAGGGCCTGGACGTCGTACGCCCCGGAGCCAACGGCTTCTTCGTACCGGCCGCGGCCCTGCGCGAGGCCCGGCACGAGCGGGCGATCGCGGGCAAGGTCCTCCCCGAGGGCGGCCTGCTGGTCATCACCTGGGCCCACGGCGACAAGCTGATCGACTCCGGGTTCCGCGCCGACCAGGCCGCCGGACACCAGGCCTGGATCGACACCCTCACCTCTCTCACCAGCACTACGGAAGGCACCGCACGATGACGATCTCCACCCGGGGAGCCGCACAAGCTCCCGCCGTACTCGTCCTGGAGGACGGCCGCATCTTCCGCGGCCGTGCCTACGGGGCCGTGGGGGAGACCTTCGGCGAGGCCGTTTTCTCCACCGGCATGACCGGCTACCAGGAGACGCTGACCGACCCCTCGTACGACCGCCAGATCGTCGTCGCCACCGCGCCGCAGATCGGCAACACCGGCTGGAACGACGAGGACGACGAGTCCTCCCGCATCTGGGTCTCCGGCTACGTCGTGCGCGACCCCGCACGCATCCCGTCCAACTGGCGCTCGCGCCGCTCCCTCGACGAGGAGCTGGCCAAGCAGGGCGTCGTCGGGATCTCCGGCATCGACACCCGCGCCCTCACCCGCCACCTGCGCGAACGCGGCGCGATGCGCTCCGGCGTCTTCTCCGGCGAGGCGCTGGCCCCCGACGCCGAGCTGCTCGCCCGCGTCCAGGCCCAGCCGCAGATGAAGGGCGCCAGCCTGTACGAGGAGGTCGCCACCAAGGAGGCCTACACCGTCCCGGCGATCGGCGAGAAGAAGTTCACCGTCGCCGCCATCGACCTCGGCATCAAGGGCATGACCCCGCGCCGGATGGCCGAGCGCGGCATCGAGGTGCACGTGCTCCCCGCCACCGCCACGGCCGAGGACGTCTACGCCGTCTCCCCCGACGGGGTGTTCTTCTCCAACGGCCCGGGCGACCCCGCCACCGCCGACGGCCCGGTCGCGCTGATGCGCGCCGTGCTGGAGCGCAGGACGCCGCTCTTCGGCATCTGCTTCGGCAACCAGATCCTCGGCCGCGCCCTCGGCTTCGGCACCTACAAGCTGAAGTACGGCCACCGGGGCATCAACCAGCCCGTCCAGGACCGCACGACCGGCAAGGTCGAGGTCACCGCGCACAACCACGGCTTCGCCGTCGACGCGCCCCTGGACAAGATCTCGGACACCGAGTTCGGCCGCGCCGAGGTCTCCCACGTCTGCCTGAACGACCAGGTCGTCGAAGGACTGCACCTCCTCGACCAGCCCGCGTTCAGCGTCCAGTACCACCCCGAAGCAGCTGCGGGCCCGCACGACGCCGCGTACCTCTTCGACCGTTTCGTCACCCTGATGGAGGGCCAGCGTGCCTAAGCGCTCCGATATCCAGTCCGTCCTGGTCATCGGCTCCGGCCCGATCGTCATCGGCCAGGCCGCCGAGTTCGACTACTCCGGTACCCAGGCGTGCCGCGTGCTCAAGGCCGAGGGCCTGCGCGTCATCCTGGTCAACTCCAACCCGGCCACGATCATGACCGACCCGGAGATCGCCGACGCCACCTACGTCGAGCCGATCACCCCCGAGTTCGTCGAGAAGATCATCGCCAAGGAGCGCCCCGACGCCCTCCTGCCGACGCTGGGCGGCCAGACCGCGCTCAACACCGCCATCTCCATGCACGACAACGGCGTGCTGGAGAAGTACGGCGTCGAGCTGATCGGCGCCAACGTCGAGGCGATCAACAAGGGCGAGGACCGCGACCTCTTCAAGGGCGTCGTCGAAGCCGTCCGCGAGAAGATCGGCCACGGCGAGTCCGCCCGCTCGGTCATCTGCCACACGATGGACGACGTCATCCAGGGCGTCGACACCCTCGGCGGCTACCCGGTCGTCGTCCGCCCCTCCTTCACCATGGGCGGCGCCGGCTCCGGCTTCGCCCACGACGAGGAGGAGCTGCGCCGCATCGCCGGACAGGGCCTCACCCTCTCGCCGACCACCGAGGTGCTCCTGGAGGAGTCCATCCTTGGCTGGAAGGAGTACGAGCTGGAGCTGATGCGCGACAAGAACGACAACGTCGTGGTCGTCTGCTCCATCGAGAACTTCGACCCGATGGGCGTCCACACCGGCGACTCCATCACCGTCGCCCCGTCGATGACGCTCACCGACCGCGAGTACCAGCGGCTGCGCGACATCGGCATCGCGATCATCCGCGAGGTCGGCGTCGACACCGGCGGCTGCAACATCCAGTTCGCCATCGACCCCACCGACGGCCGGATCATCGTCATCGAGATGAACCCGCGCGTCTCCCGGTCCTCGGCGCTTGCCTCCAAGGCCACCGGCTTCCCGATCGCCAAGATCGCCGCCAAGCTGGCCGTCGGCTACACGCTGGACGAGATCCCCAACGACATCACCGAGAAGACCCCGGCCTCCTTCGAGCCCTCGCTCGACTACGTCGTGGTCAAGGCCCCGCGCTTCGCCTTCGAGAAGTTCCCCTCCGCCGACTCCACCCTCACCACCACCATGAAGTCGGTGGGCGAGGCCATGGCGATCGGCCGCAACTTCACCGAGGCGCTGCAGAAGGCGCTCCGCTCGCTGGAGAAGAAGGGCTCGCAGTTCTCCTTCACCGGGGAACCCGGCGACAAGGACGCCCTGCTCGCCGAGTCGGTCCGCCCGACGGACGGCCGCATCAACACCGTCATGCAGGCGATCCGCGCCGGTGCCACCCCCGAGGAGGTCTTCGACGCCACGAAGATCGACCCGTGGTTCGTGGACCAGCTCTTCCTGATCAAGGAGATCGCCGACGGACTGGCCGCCGCCGAGCGCCTCGACGCCGACGTGATCGCCGAGGCCAAGCGCCACGGCTTCTCCGACGCGCAGATCGCCGAGATCCGCGGCCTGGGCGAGGACGTCGTCCGCGAGGTCCGCCACGCGCTGGGCATCCGCCCGGTCTACAAGACGGTCGACACCTGCGCCGCCGAGTTCGCCGCGAAGACCCCGTACTTCTACTCCTCGTACGACGAGGAGAGCGAGGTCGCGCCCCGCACCAAGCCCGCGGTGATCATCCTCGGCTCGGGCCCGAACCGCATCGGCCAGGGCATCGAGTTCGACTACTCCTGCGTCCACGCCTCCTTCGCCCTGAGCGACGCCGGCTACGAGACCGTGATGGTCAACTGCAACCCGGAGACCGTCTCCACCGACTACGACACCTCCGACCGGCTGTACTTCGAGCCGCTCACCCTGGAGGACGTCCTGGAGATCGTCCACGCGGAGACGCTGGCGGGCCCCGTCGCGGGCGTCGTCGTCCAGCTCGGCGGCCAGACCCCGCTGGGCCTGTCGCAGGCGCTCAAGGACAACGGCGTGCCCGTCGTCGGCACGTCCCCCGAGGCGATCCACGCCGCCGAGGACCGCGGCGCCTTCGGCCGGGTGCTCGCCGAGGCCGGCCTGCCCGCGCCGAAGCACGGCACCGCCACCACCTTCGACGAGGCCAAGGCCATCGCCGACGAGATCGGCTACCCGGTCCTGGTGCGCCCGTCGTACGTCCTCGGCGGACGCGGCATGGAGATCGTCTACGACGAGGCCCGCCTGTCCTCGTACATCGCCGAGTCCACCGAGATCAGCCCCACCCGGCCGGTCCTGGTCGACCGCTTCCTCGACGACGCGATCGAGATCGACGTCGACGCGCTCTACGACGGCACCGAGCTCTACCTCGGCGGCGTCATGGAGCACATCGAGGAGGCCGGCATCCACTCCGGCGACTCCGCCTGCGCGCTGCCCCCGATCACCCTCGGCGGCCACGACATCAAGCGCCTGCGGGTCTCCACCGAGGGCATCGCCAAGGGCGTCGGCGTCCGCGGACTGATCAACATCCAGTTCGCGCTCTCCGGCGACATCCTCTACGTCCTGGAGGCCAACCCCCGCGCCTCCCGGACCGTCCCCTTCACCTCGAAGGCGACCGCCGTCCCGCTCGCCAAGGCCGCCGCCCGCATCTCGCTGGGCGCGACCATCGCCGAGCTGCGCGCCGAGGGCCTGCTGCCGGCCCAGGGCGACGGCGGCACCCTGCCGCTCGACGCGCCGATCTCCGTCAAGGAGGCCGTCATGCCGTGGTCGCGCTTCCGCGACATCCACGGCCGCGGTGTGGACACCGTCCTCGGCCCGGAGATGCGTTCGACCGGTGAGGTCATGGGCATCGACTCGGCCTTCGGGACGGCCTACGCCAAGTCCCAGGCCGGCGCCTACGGCCCGCTGCCCGTCAAGGGCCGCGCGTTCATCTCGGTCGCCAACCGCGACAAGCGCTCGATGATCTTCCCGGCCCGGGAGCTCGTCGCCCACGGCTTCGAGCTGATGGCGACCTCCGGCACCGCCGAGGTCCTCAAGCGCAACGGCATCAACGCCACCGTCGTGCGCAAGCAGTCCGAGGGCGAGGGCCCGAACGGCGAGAAGACCATCGTCCAGCTCATCCACGACGGCCAGGTCGACCTCATCGTCAACACGCCGTACGGCACCGGCGGCCGGCTCGACGGCTACGAGATCCGGACCGCCGCGGTGGCCCGCTCGGTGCCGTGCCTGACGACCGTCCAGGCGCTCGCCGCCGCGGTCCAGGGCATCGACGCCCTCCGGCGCGGGGACGTCGGCGTACGGTCCCTCCAGGAGCACGCCGAGCACCTGACGGCGGCACGCGACTAGTCGGTACGGGACGGCCCGGGCCCGCACGTGGTCCGGGCCGGCCAGGCAAGGGGGACACCGGTCTGCGGTGTCCCCCTCTTCGTGAGGACACCTTCGATGTACAAGTTCTTCTTCCAGCTGGTCTTCAAGCGGATGGACCCCGAGCAGGCCCACTACCTGGCCTTCCGGTGGATCCGTCTCGCCGCCCGTACCCCCGTCCTGCGGACGTACGTCGCCGCGGTGCTCGCCCCGCGGTACACGTCCCTGCGCACCGAGGCCCTCGGCCTGCGGATGCACGGCCCCTTCGGTCTCGCCGCCGGCTTCGACAAGAACGCGATCGCGATCGACGGCATGGCGATGCTCGGCTTCGACCACGTCGAGATCGGCACCGTCACCGGCGAGCCGCAGCCCGGCAACCCCAAGAAGCGGCTCTTCCGCCTCGTCGCCGACCGGGCCCTGATCAACCGCATGGGCTTCAACAACGAGGGCTCCGCCGCCGTCGCCGCCCGCCTCGGCGCCCGCAACCCCGTCTTCCGCACCACCGTCGGCGTCAACATCGGCAAGACCAAGGTGGTCCCGGAGGCCGAGGCAGCCGCCGACTACGTGAAGTCCACCGAGCGCCTCGCCGCACACGCCGACTACCTCGTGGTCAACGTCTCCTCGCCCAACACCCCCGGCCTGCGCAACCTCCAGGCCACCGAGGCGCTGCGCCCGCTGCTGACCGCCGTGCGCGAGGCCGCCGACCGCACCGTGACCGACCGCCGCGTCCCGCTCCTGGTCAAGATCGCCCCCGACCTCGCGGACGAGGACGTCGACGCCGTCGCCGACCTCGCCGTCGAACTCGGCCTCGACGGCATCATCGCCACCAACACCACCATCGCCCGCGACGGCCTCGGCCTGCACTCGCCCGCCTCCCTGACCGGGGAGACCGGCGGACTCTCCGGCGCCCCGCTCAAGGCACGCTCCCTGGAGGTCCTGAGGAGGCTGTACGAGCGCGTGGGCGACCGGATCACCCTGGTGGGTGTCGGAGGCATCGAGAACGCCGAGGACGCCTGGCAGCGCATTCTGGCCGGAGCCACGCTCGTCCAGGGGTACAGCGCCTTCATCTACGAGGGCCCGTTCTACGCCCGCGCGATCCACAAGGGGCTGGCCGCCCGGCTCGCCGCATCCCCGTACGCCACGCTCGCCGAAGCCGTCGGCGCCGACACCCGGAAGGCCGCACAGTGACCCTCGAACCCTTCGGCGCCCGCCTGCGCCGCGCCATGGACACCCGCGGGCCGCTCTGCGTCGGCATCGACCCGCACGCCTCGCTGCTCGCCTCCTGGGGCCTGTCCGACGACATCGCGGGCCTGGAGCGCTTCACCCGTACGGTCGTCGAGGCGCTCGCCGACCGGGTCGCCGTCCTCAAGCCGCAGTCCGCGTTCTTCGAGCGCTTCGGCTCGCGCGGCGTCGCCGTCCTGGAGACGGCCGTCGCCGAGGCCCGCTCGGCCGGAGCGCTCGTGCTCATGGACGCCAAGCGCGGCGACATCGGCTCCACCATGGGCGCCTACGCGGCCACCTATCTGGACAAGGACTCGCCGCTCTTCTCGGACGCGGTCACCGTCTCGCCCTACCTCGGCTTCGGTTCGCTGCGCCCGGCGCTGGACGCCGCCGCCGTCTCCGGCGCGGGCGTCTTCGTGCTGGCGCTCACCTCCAACCCGGAGGGCGCCGAGGTGCAGCGCGCGACGGCGGCCGACGGCCGCTCGCTGGCCCAGCTGATGCTCGACCACATGGCCGCCGAGAACGCCGGGGCCGAGCCGCTGGGCTCGGTCGGCGCGGTGGTCGGCGCGACCCTCGGGGACGCCGGGGTGAACCTGGCGATCAACGGTCCGCTGCTCGCTCCGGGCATCGGCGCCCAGGGCGCGACCCCGGCCGATCTGCCGGGCGTGTTCGGCGACGCGGTGGGCAACGTGGTGCCGAGCGTGAGCCGGGGTGTGCTGCGTCACGGACCCGACGCGGCGGGTCTGCGGGAGGCCGCCGAACGCTTCGCCGACGAGGTCCGTACGGCGGTTCACGGATAGTTGAATGCGACACATAACAGCGCGTTGACGAATTCCTGAGCAAAATCCCGGCCTTTATGCCGGAAATGTCCTGGTCGGCCAAGGCTGACCAGGACTTTTCGTTCGTTCTCGCTGACTCCGGAGCGGTTGGCCGCTAGTCTCCGTCGAGAGCCAACGAGCACAGGTTGTTGTTCGTGCCGTTGTTCGTGGCTCGCCAGGTGTGGGGCGACAGGTTCCTCACCGGTCCGTATCCGACAGATCGACATCCGAGGTGACGTAGGCGTGGCTCTTCCGCCCCTTACCCCTGAACAGCGCGCAGCCGCGCTCGAAAAGGCCGCCGCGGCTCGCCGGGAGCGGGCCGAGGTCAAGAATCGACTCAAGCACTCCGGCGCCTCGCTCCACGAGGTCATCAAGCAGGGTCGGGAGAACGACGTCATCGGCAAGATGAAGGTCTCCGCACTCCTTGAGTCCCTGCCGGGCGTGGGCAAGGTCCGCGCCAAGCAGATCATGGAGCGGCTCGGGATCTCCGAGAGCCGCAGGGTCCGGGGTCTCGGCTCCAATCAGATCGCATCCCTGGAGCGAGAGTTCGGCGGCACCGCCGCCTGACGTTCTCAGGCACCCCTGAGAACCTGGATAATCGCTGCATGGCTGCAACATCCCGGGGGACGTCCCCCGTACCCCCGGACGTACGTCCGCGGCTGACCGTGCTCTCCGGCCCCTCCGGGGTCGGCAAGAGCACGGTCGTCGCGCATATGCGCAAGGTCCACCCCGAAGTCTGGCTCTCGGTGTCGGCGACGACCCGCAAGCCGCGACCCGGCGAGAGCAACGGCGTCCACTACTTCTTCGTGGACGACCAGGAGTTCGACAAGCTGATCGCCAACGGCGAGCTGCTCGAATGGGCGGAGTTCGCGGGCAACCGCTACGGCACCCCCCGCCGGGCCGTGCTCGACCGGCTGGAGAACGGCGAGCCGGTGCTGCTGGAGATCGACCTCCAGGGCGCCCGGCTGGTCCGCGAGTCGATGTCCGACGCGCGGCTCGTCTTCCTGGCGCCGCCGAGCTGGGACGAGCTGGTCCGCCGGCTCACCGGCCGGGGCACCGAGCCGCCGGAGGTGATCGAGCGCAGGCTCGCCGCCGCCCGGGTCGAACTGGCCGCCGAGGCCGAGTTCGACACCACCCTCGTCAACACCTCCGTCGAGGACGTGGCACGCGAGCTGCTAGCCTTGATGCTTCAGGCTTCCGACCACCGTGCCACGAGCGACTGAGGAAGCGACGCGAACGGCCCCACGGCCGGCGCCGAGTGTCAGCCGCACCGCACGGATCACCGCCGGCCGGCAGCCGCAGCATCAAAGATTTCTTTGATCTACACCCCCTTCGGAAGGCAGAGAGTGTCCTCTTCCATCACCACGCCCGAGGGCATCATCAACCCGCCGATTGATGAGCTCCTCGAGGCCACCGACTCGAAGTACAGCCTCGTGATCTACGCCGCCAAGCGCGCGCGCCAGATCAACGCGTACTACTCGCAGCTCGGTGAAGGCCTCCTCGAGTACGTCGGTCCGCTCGTCGACACCCACGTCCACGAGAAGCCGCTGTCGATCGCGCTCCGCGAGATCAACGCCGGCCTGCTGACCTCCGAGGCCATCGAGGGCCCCGCGCAGTAAGCAGCCGCACCTCCTGCCGCGGGCGGGAGATACGCACCTTCACCCCGGGCCCGGCGGATCATCCGCCGGGCCCGCGGTGTGTCCGGGACCGGAGGGTCTCGGCCCGCCCGACGACGGGCCGCGGAGGTGGGGCAGCATGGAAGGACACCGAGCCGAGTGCGGGGAGACGCAGTGGAGAAGCCGAAGGTCGTTCTGGGGGTCAGCGGAGGCATCGCCGCGTACAAGGCGTGCGAGCTGCTGCGACGGCTGACCGAGTCCGGGCACGACGTGACCGTGGTGCCCACCGCGGCCTCGCTGCACTTCGTCGGCGCCGCCACCTGGTCCGCGCTCTCCGGGCACCCCGTCTCCACCGAGGTCTGGAACGACGTCCACGAGGTGCCCCACGTGCGCACCGGACAGGCCGCCGACCTCGTCGTGGTCGCCCCGGCCACCGCCGACATGCTCGCCAAGGCCGCCCACGGCCTCGCCGACGACCTGCTCACCAACACCCTGCTCACGGCCCGCTGCCCGGTCGTGTTCGCGCCCGCCATGCACACCGAGATGTGGGAGCACCCCGCCACCCAGGAGAACGTCGCCACCCTGCGGCGCCGGGGCGCCGTGGTCGTCGAGCCCGCGGTCGGCCGGCTCACCGGCGTGGACACCGGCAAGGGGCGGCTCCCCGACCCCGCCGAGATCTTCGAGATCTGCCGCCGGGTGCTGGCGCGGGGCGTCGCCGCGCCCGATCTCGCGGGTCGCCACGTGGTGGTCAGCGCCGGAGGCACCCGGGAGCCGATCGACCCCGTCCGCTACCTGGGCAACCGTTCCTCGGGCAAGCAGGGGTACGCCCTCGCGCGCACGGCCGTCGCCCGCGGCGCCCGGGTCACCCTGGTCGAGGCGAACACCGGTCTGCCGGACCCGGCCGGCGCCGACGTGGTGCACGTGGGGACCGCGGTCCAGCTGCGGGAGGCCGTACTGAAGGCCGCCGCCGACGCGGACGCGGTGGTGATGGCCGCCGCCGTCGCGGACTTCCGGCCCTCCGCGTACGCCACGGGCAAGATCAAGAAGCGCGACGACCAGGCGGATCCGGTCATTGAACTCCTGCGGAATCCGGACATCCTCGCCCAGCTCTCCACCGAACGGACCGCACCCGGACAGGTGGTCGTGGGATTCGCCGCGGAGACCGACGACGTGCTCGCCAACGGGCGCGAGAAGCTCCGCCGTAAGGGGTGTGACCTCCTCGTCGTCAACGAGGTGGGGGAGCGCAAGACCTTCGGGTCGGAGGAGAACGAAGCGGTGGTCCTGGCCGCGGACGGAGGCGAGACGGCCGTGCCGTACGGGCCCAAGGAGGGCCTCGCCGACACTGTGTGGGACCTGGTAGCCGCTCGTTTCCCGGAGTAGATTCACCCCCGCCGTACCCGTGGTCGGGACCAAGGAGAAAATAGGGCTCCAGAGTGCTTCCGCGGGAGAGTCCGACCCCCGAATTCGCCAGTGCCGCACGTCACAGAGCTCCCAAGGGGCGAGACGCGTGGCCCAACCGTCGGAAGCGACCGATAAACTGGTCGCGGAACGTGCCGGGCGCAGCTCCCGACCGTCCACCCATGATCAGCCAGCAGCCGCTGCAACCCCAGGGAGCGATGTGTCCCGCCGTCTCTTCACCTCGGAATCCGTCACCGAGGGTCACCCCGACAAGATCGCTGACCAGATCAGCGACACGATTCTCGACGCCCTCCTGCGCGAGGACCCCACCTCGCGCGTCGCCGTCGAGACCTTGATCACCACTGGTCTGGTGCATGTCGCGGGTGAGGTCACGACCAAGGCTTACGCCGACATCCCCAACCTCGTGCGCAACAAGATCCTGGAGATCGGCTACGACTCCTCCAAGAAGGGCTTCGACGGCGCCTCCTGCGGCGTGTCGGTGTCCATCGGAGCGCAGTCCCCGGACATCGCCCAGGGTGTCGACACCGCGTACGAGAAGCGGGTGCTGGGTGCGGCGGCCGTCGAGGACGACGAGCTCGACAAGCAGGGCGCCGGCGACCAGGGACTGATGTTCGGTTACGCCTGCGACGAGACGCCCGAGCTGATGCCGCTCCCGATCTACGTGGCGCACCGGCTCTCCCGCCGGCTCTCCGACGTCCGCAAGAACGGCACCATCCCCTACCTGCGCCCCGACGGCAAGACGCAGGTCACCATCGAGTACGACGGCGACAAGGCCGTCCGCCTCGACACGGTCGTGGTGTCCTCGCAGCACGCCTCGGACATCGACCTCGACTCTCTGCTCGCCCCCGACATCCGCGAGTTCGTCGTGGAGCACGTGCTGGCGCAGCTCATCGAGGACGGCATCAAGCTCGACACCGAGGGCTACCGCCTCCTGGTCAACCCGACCGGCCGCTTCGAGATCGGCGGCCCGATGGGCGACGCCGGCCTCACCGGCCGCAAGATCATCATCGACACCTACGGCGGCATGGCCCGCCACGGTGGCGGCGCCTTCTCGGGCAAGGACCCGTCGAAGGTGGACCGTTCGGCCGCGTACGCCATGCGGTGGGTGGCCAAGAACGTCGTCGCCGCCGGGCTCGCCGCCCGCTGCGAGGTGCAGGTCGCGTACGCGATCGGCAAGGCCGAGCCGGTCGGTCTGTTCGTCGAGACCTTCGGCACCGCCGCGGTCGACACCGACAAGATCGAGCACGCCATCGGCGAGGTCTTCGACCTCCGCCCGGCCGCGATCATCCGCGACCTGGACCTGCTCCGCCCGATCTACGCCCAGACGGCGGCCTACGGCCACTTCGGCCGCGAGCTCCCCGACTTCACCTGGGAGCGCACCGACCGGGTCGACGCGCTGCGCGCCGCCGCCGGTCTCTGATCCCGCGGTCCGCACGCGGACCCGCGCACGCACGTACGGCCGGGGCCCGGACACCGTCACCACGGTGTCCGGGCCCCGGCCGTTGCCGTGCGCCGCGCACTGTCGGACCCCTCTGGTAGGAAGGTGGCTGTGAGCAGCGAGGACGAGCGGGCGGACGAGCCCGGGGACGGCATGCCGGAGCAGCTTGCGCTCATCCGGGAGACCGTGCGCCGGGCGAAGGTGCCGCGCGCCAAGCCGCGCACCTGGCGCGGCGCACCGCTCGCCGCCGAACTGCCCGTCGCCCGGGTCCTGGTGAACAAGGGCGTGCTCCACCTCGACCAGTACTTCGACTACGCGGTGCCCGAGGAGCTCGACGCCGACGCACAGCCCGGCGTCCGGGTGCGGGTGCGCTTCGGCGCCGGCGGACGCCAGGTCCGCGGCGGCCGGCGCGAGGGCGGCGGGCTGATCGACGGGTACCTCGTGGAGCGGCGCGCCGAGTCGGACTACCAGGGCACGCTGGCCGCGCTCGCCTACGTCGTCTCCCCGGAGCCGGTCCTCTCGCCGGAGCTGCTCGGGCTGGCGCGCGCGGTCGCCGACCGGTACGCCGGCAGCCTCGCCGACGTGCTCCAGCTCGCGGTGCCGCCGCGCAACGGCCGCGCCGAGAGCAAGCCCTCGCCCCCGCCGCTGCCGCCGCCCCCGCCCCCCGCCCCGGGCAGCTGGGAGCGGTACGCCCAGGGGCCCGGGTTCCTGCGCGCGCTCGCCGGGGGCGGCGCCCCCCGGGCCGTGTGGACCGCCCTGCCCGGACCCCACTGGCCGCACGAGATCGCCCGCGCCGTCGCGGCCACCCTCGCCTCGGGACGCGGCGCGCTCGTCGTCGTCCCCGACGGCCGGACGGCCGGACGGGTCGACGCCGCGCTGAGCGCACTGCTCGGCCCGGGCCTGCACGCCCTGCTCACCGCGGAGTCCGGCCCGGAGAAGCGGTACCGCCAGTGGCTCGCCGTCCGGCGCGGCTCGGTGCGGGCCGTCGTCGGGACGCGGGCCGCGATGTTCGCGCCCGTCGCCGACCTGGGCCTCGTCGTGATCTGGGACGACGGGGACTCCAGCCACAGCGACGACAACGCCCCCTTCCCCCACGTCCGGGAGGTGCTGGAGCTGCGGGCCGCGCACGCGCGGTGCGGGTTCCTCCTCGGCGCCGCCGGCTGCACGGTGGAGGCCGCGCAGCTGGTCGAGACCGGCTGGGCCCTGCCGCTGGCCGCCACCCGCGACCACGTACGGCGCACCGCCCCGATGATCCGCACCATCGGCGACGAACAGCTTGCCCGGGACGGTGCCGCGCGCACCGCCCGGCTGCCCAGCCTGGCGTGGCAGACCGCGCGCGACGGGCTGCGCGACGGCCCCGTGCTGGTGCAGGTCCCGCGCCGCGGATACGCCCCCCGGCTCGCCTGCGAACGCTGCCGCACCCCGGCCCGCTGCCGGCACTGCGCCGGACCGCTCCAGGCCCAGGACCAGCGGGAACTCGACTGTGCCTGGTGCGGACGGCCCGAGCACGCCTGGCAGTGCGCCGCGTGCGGTTCCACCCGGTTGCGCGCCCGGATCGTCGGGGCCCGGCGGACGGCGGACGAACTCGGCCGCGCCTTCCCCAAGGTGCCGGTCCGCACCTCGGGGCGCGACCACGTCCTGGACGAGGTGCCGGGCGAGCCCGCCCTCGTGGTGAGCACCCCGGGCGCCGAACCCGTCGCCCAGGGCGGTTACGCCGCGGCGCTGCTCCTCGACGGCTGGGCCATGCTCGGGCGGCCCGACCTCCGGGCGGGCGAGGAGGCGCTGCGCCGCTGGATCGCCGCCTCCTCACTGGTCCGGAGCCAGGAGGAGGGCGGCACCGTGGTCGTCGTCGCCGAGCCGACGCTCGGCCCCGTCCAGGCCCTGGTGCGGTGGGACCCCGCAGGGTTCGCCCGCCGGGAGCTCGCCGAGCGGGCCGAGCTCGGTTTCCCGCCCGTCTCCCGGATGGCCTCGGTGACGGGCACACCCGGCGCGCTCACCGCGTTCCTGGAGAGCGCGAACCTGCCGCCGGAGGCCGAGATCCTCGGTCCCGTACCGGTGCCTTCCGCCGGACCGGGCCGACCACGCCGGGCCGGGGACGCGCCACACGGCGAGACGTGGGAGCGGCTGCTGATCCGCGTGGTCCCCGGACGCGGCGCCGCGCTCGCCGCAGCGCTGAAGACGGCTCAGGCGGCGCGGACCGCCCGGGGCGGCGCGGAGCCCGTACGCATCAGGATCGATCCGCCCGACATCGGCTGAGGCCGGGCGGGCGCCTGGCGGGCCGGGCCGGGCCGGTGGCGCGTCAGCGGTGGTGCGGAGGCCGCCGACCGCCGGCCGTGCCCGTCGGCCGTCATGCGTCGGCCGCCGTCCGTCAGCCGCGGCCCGGCGGCCGGTCAGCCGTTGCGCGGGCCGGGGAAGACGCCCGGCCGCATCTCCCCGCGCAGCGACGCGCCCGGCGCGGGCTGCGGAGGCATCGAGCGCGCCGCGGGCACGGACGGCACCGGGGTGCCCGCACCGGGCGGCGTCCCCGGTTCGGCGGTGGCCGGCGCGGAGCGTCCGGCCGTGGCCTCGGCGGATTCCCCGGCGGGCTGCGGAGTCGTACGGCGCGCGCCGTAGCGGCGGTGCACCGCCTGCTTGGTGACGCCCAGGGCCGAACCCACCGCGTCCCAGGAGAATCCCAGCGAACGGTCGAAGTCGACCGCCGCGGTGACGAGCGTCTCGACGCTGTCCCGCAGCTCCTGGGCCAGACGGACCGTGGGGGCCGGGGCCCGTCCGTAGACCACGAAGCCCGCGGACGGCCCCGAGCGGCGCGGACGGTAGACGTTGCCCAGCTGCGCGGTGAGGGTGCGCAGCGCGTCCACCTGCCGCCTGACCCGCTCGATGTCCCGCACCAGGAGATGCAGACTGGCCCGCGCTTGGGCGTCGTGCGTTGCGTGGTCGGCCATGAAGAAGCCTCTCGAACCGGCGTTGAAAGGGATCGGGCCGCCGCAGCGCGGCGACTCGCTTCGGTCAATCTCCTTTGACCAACGCCCGACCCGCCCTTGTGGTCACGCTCTCCGGTCGTTTCCACATGTGCGCCGGGCGTACGCCGCGTGTGCGCCCCCTGGCTTGATCTTTGAGCAGTGGGTCCGAACGGGGTGTCGTACCGGGCACCGGCCCCCGGTCGGCGGACGCCGACGGACCCGCCCCCGGGCGGACGGCGCTCGTTTCACCACACGCTCTAGACTGGTGCGTCGCTCGTCACCGTAAGCCCGCCCGAGAGGCAGTCAGCCACCCATGAAGCTCGTCTTCGCAGGCACCCCCGAGGTAGCAGTCCCCGCCCTGGACGCTCTGATCGCCTCCGGCCGCCACGAGGTGGCCGCCGTGGTCACGCGTCCCGACGCACCGGCGGGCCGGGGGCGGCGGCTGGTCGCCAGCCCGGTCGCCGAGCGCGCCGAGGAGGCCGGGATCGAGGTACTCAAGCCGGCCCGCCCGCGCGACGAGGACTTCCTGGCCCGGCTGCGGGAGATCGCCCCGGACTGCTGCCCGGTCGTCGCCTACGGCGCGTTGCTGCCGAAGTCCGCCCTGGACATCCCCGCCCACGGCTGGGTCAACCTGCACTTCTCGCTGCTCCCCGCCTGGCGCGGCGCCGCCCCCGTCCAGCACTCCGTGATGGCCGGGGACGAGGTCACCGGCGCCTCGACCTTCCTGATCGAGGAGGGCCTCGACTCGGGACCCGTCTACGGGGTCCTCACCGAGGAGGTCCGCCCGACCGACACCAGCGGCGACCTGCTGACCCGGCTCGCCTTCGCCGGATCGGGGCTGCTCGTCGCGACGATGGACGGCATCGAGGACGGCACCCTGCACGCGGTGCCCCAGCCGGCCGACGGGGTCACCCTCGCGCCGAAGATCACCGTCGAGGACGCCCAGGTGCGGTGGTCGGCACCCGCCCTGCGGGTCGACCGGATCGTGCGCGGCTGCACCCCGGCCCCCGGCGCCTGGACGCTCTTCCGCGGCGAGCGCCTCAAGCTCGTCCAGGTCACCCCGGTGACCGACCGCCACGACCTCGCCCCGGGCGAGATCTCGGCGGCCAAGAAGAACGTGTACGTGGGCACCGGCTCGCACGCCGTCGAACTGCTCTGGGTCCAGCCCCAGGGCAAGAAGCCCATGCTGGCCGCCGACTGGGCGCGCGGTGTCCGCATCGCCCCCGGTGAGCTGCTCGGACTCTGAGGCCCCGGCCGCACGGCGGTTCCGCGCGCCGCGCGGGGGCGACGTAGGCTGGGCGGGTTCGCCCCCTCACCATCAGCGGAGCACCTTTCACGTGAACGACCAGCCTCGTCGCCGTCCCGCCCAGCCCCACCGCCGCCCCAAGAAGGACCCGGTGCGGTTCCTGGCCTTCGAGGCCCTGCGGGCCGTCGACGAGCGGGACGCCTACGCCAACCTCGTGCTGCCCCCGCTGCTGAAGAAGGCCCGCGCCAAGGGCGACTTCGACGGCCGCGACGCGGCGCTGGCGACGGAGCTGGTCTACGGGACACTGCGCCGGCAGGGCACGTACGACGCGATCGTGGCGGCCTGCATCGACCGACCGCTGCGCGAGGTCGACCCGCCGGTGCTCGACGTCCTCAACATGGGCGTGCACCAGCTGCTCGGCACCCGCATCCCCACCCACGCCGCCGTCTCCGCCAGCGTCGAGCTGGCGCGGGTGGTGCTGGGGGAGGGGCGCGCGAAGTTCGTCAACGCGGTGCTGCGCAAGGTCACCGCGAAGGACCTGGACGCCTGGCTCGACCAGGTCGCGCCGCCCTTCGACGAGGACGCCGAGGCGCACCTCGCCGTCGTCCACTCGCACCCGCGCTGGGTGGTCTCCGCGCTGTGGGACTCCCTCGGCGGCGGCCGGGCCGGGATCGAGGACCTCCTCGAAGCCGACAACGAGCGCCCCGAGGTGACCCTGGTCGCCCGCCCCGGCCGGTCCACCACCGGTGAACTCGTCGAGGCCCTGGGCGAGGAGCAGTCGCTCCCCGGCCGTTGGTCCCCCTACGCCGTACGCATGGCCGAGGGCGGCGAGCCCGGTGCGCTGGCCGCCGTGCGCGACGGCCGGGCCGGTGTGCAGGACGAGGGCAGCCAGCTCGTCGCCGCCGCCCTCGCCAACGCCCCGCTGGAGGGCGAGGACACCCGCTGGCTCGACGGCTGCGCCGGTCCCGGCGGCAAGGCCGCGCTGCTGGCCGCGCTCGCCGCGGGCCGGGGCGCCGCCCTGCTCGCCGCCGAGAAGCAGCCGCACCGCGCCCGGCTCGTGGAGCGGGCGCTGGCCGGCAACCCCGGCCCGTACCAGGTGATCACCGCCGACGGGACCCGCCCGCCGTGGCGGCCCGGCAGCTTCGACCGCATTCTCATGGACGTGCCGTGCTCCGGCCTGGGCGCGCTGCGCCGCCGCCCCGAGGCGCGCTGGCGCCGCAGGCCCGAGGACCTGGAGGGCTTCGCGCCGCTCCAGCGCGGGCTGCTGCGCGAGGCGCTGAAGGCGGTACGGGTCGGCGGGGTCGTCGGCTACGCGACCTGCTCGCCCCACCTCGCCGAGACCCGGACCGTGGTCGAGGACGTCCTGAAGGGGCGCGGCGGCGACCCGGTCGAGGCGGAGTGGGTGGACGCCCGCCCCCTGATGCCGGGTGTCCCCGCGCTGGGCGACGGCCCCGACGTGCAGCTCTGGCCCCATCTGCACGGCACCGACGCGATGTACCTCGCCCTGCTGCGGCGCACGGGCTGACCGGCCGGCCGAGCGGTCGGCGGGTCCCGGACGGCCGGCGTTGCCCGAACCGTGACCACCCCGTGAGGCTTTGGGGCTCCCCGTGGCGGGGAAGCGGTCCGGAGCATGGCAGGCTTGGGGCATGGCCCAGATCAACCCCAGCATCCTCTCCGCCGACTTCGCCCGCCTCGCCGACGAGGCGAGGGCGGTTCAGGGCGCCGACTGGCTCCACGTCGACGTGATGGACAACCACTTCGTGCCCAACCTGACGCTCGGTGTGCCCATCGTGGAGTCGCTGAGCCGGGCCACCGACACCCCGCTCGACTGCCACCTCATGATCGAGAACCCGGACCGCTGGGCGCCCCAGTACGTCGAGGCGGGCGCCGGCTCCGTCACCTTCCACGTGGAGGCGGCGGCGGCCCCGGTCCGGCTGGCGCGGGAGATCCGGGCCAAGGGCGCCCGGGCGTCGATGGCGCTCAGGCCGGCGACGCCCATCGAGCCGTACGAGGACCTGCTCCCCGAGCTCGACATGCTGCTCATCATGACGGTGGAGCCGGGCTTCGGCGGGCAGGCGTTTCTCGACATCATGCTGCCGAAGATCCGCCGCACCCGGGACCTGATTTCCAAGCACGGGCTCGACCTGTGGCTGCAGATCGACGGCGGGGTCTCCGAGGAGACCATCGAGCGCTGTGCCGAGGCGGGCGCCGACGTCTTCGTCGCGGGTTCGGCGGTGTACGGGGCGTCCGACCCGGCGGCGGCGGTGCGCGCGCTGCGGGCGAAGGCGGAGGCGGCGACGGCCACCGCGCCCTGGGCGTGCGGCCACTGAGCCAAGGGCAGATGAACGCGGCCCGACGCGGCCGATCAAGTTCGCCGGATCTGACAGGATGAGCGGCGTAGCGGGCATGTGAACAGCAGTGAGGAGATCGCGGTGTCTGGCATCTCGGCGGGTCGGTCAGCCATGCGGATGGGCCCCGCGGAGCTCGTGCAGGCGGCGGCCATGGCTCGACGGTTCTATCTGGAGGGGAAGTCCAAGATCCAGATCGCCGAGGAGTTCGGCGTCAGCCGCTTCAAGGTGGCCCGGGTCCTGGAGACGGCCCTCGAGCGTGATCTCGTGCGCATCGAGATCCGGGTGCCGGCCGAGCTGGACGCGGAGCGCTCCGACGCCCTGCGCTCCCGGTACGGGCTGCGCCACGCGGTCGTCGTGGAGTCCCCGGCGGACGAGCAGGACGACGCCCCCGACCCGGAGAACCTGGGCGAGGTCGCGGCCGATCTGCTCGGCGAGCTGGTGACCGAGGGCGACGTCCTCGGCCTGGCCTGGGGCCGGTCCACCATCCACATGGCCGCGGCGCTCGACCAACTGCCGCCGTGCACGGTGGTCCAGCTGACGGGTGTGTACGACGCGGGCACGGCCGAGCGCGGGTCCGTGGAAGCGGTCCGCAGGGCCGCACAGGTCTCCGGCGGTGAGGCGCACCCCATCTACGCGCCGATGCTGCTGCCGGACCCGGCCACCGCCGCCGCGCTCCGCAACCAGACGGGGATCGCGCGCGCCTTCGACTACTTCGACAAGGTCACCGTCGCCGCGGTCTCCATCGGCTCCTGGGAGCCGGGCATCTCCACCGTCCACGACATGCTGTCGGACGACGAGCGCTCCCACTACGCCTCCCTCGGCGTCGCGGCCGAGATGTCCGCCCACCTCTTCGACGCCGAAGGGCGCCGGGTCGGCCGTGATCTGGGCGAGCGCTGCATCACCGTGGAGGCCGACCGGCTGCGCCGCATCCCCGAGGTCGTCGCCATCGCGGGCGGCCAGCGCAAGGCGGCGGCCATCGGCGCGGTGCTCCGCTCCGGCCTGGTGACCAGCCTGGTGACGGACACGGCAGCCGCCGAGTACCTGCTGACCGAGTCGGCCGCCGGAATCCGGCCCGCGCTGGAGCGCGCCGACCCGGACGGCCACTGACGGATCTCCGTACACGGGCTTCGTACACGGGCTTCGTGCACGGGCTTCGTGCACGGGCTTCGTGCACGCGCTTCGTTCACGGCAGAGGCCGGCACCCCGCGACGGGGTGCCGGCCTCTGCCGTACGGGGCGAGGGGTGTTCAGCCGCTCGCGTGGCCCGCGTGGTCGGCTGCGATGCCGAGCACGGCCTCCTCCAGGTACTGCCCGGGCTCCTCGTACTGGCTGACGTCGGCGGGGTTGTACCGGGGCGTCTGCCGGGACCAGTCGAGGTTGCCGCGCATCCAGCTGCGCATGCCGTCCAGATAGGGCACGAGCAGGCCGGTCAGCTGCGGGTACAGCTCCAGCAGCTCGTCCTCCGCCGTCAGGAACCTCTCCGTCTCCGTGGCGATCCGGTCAGCGACCAGGTCGAGCGCCTCCTGCTCACCGAGCCCGCGGTGGTGGCGGACGAGGTGGACGAGGTTGTGGATCTCGCCGAGCACCTGCTCCTTCTCGTAGGAGTAGACGTCGTTGGCCCAGCACACCACGTTGCACGAGGCTTCGAGCGCGGTGATGAACCGGGGGTCGTTGTGGATCGACTCGGGGGCCTCGATGCCGGCGACGATCTCTATGAGGTCCATGCAGACGTGGATCGCCCCGGTGTGACGCCGCTTGGCTATGTACGTCTCCTCGGAGGGGACGATGTCGTCCGCGCGGTTCCCGGCCTCCCAGGTCGTGGCCGTGGTGAGGTACGCGACCAGGTGGAAGGCGAAGCGGGTGCGCCAGTGCGGGGCCACGCCCGGAGTGGTGCGTTCCCACAGGTCGGCCAGGGCCACGACGGCCCGGGGCAGGTCCTCGTCCGGCTCCGGGCCCGGGGCGGTGCCGTCCACCACGGCACGCATCCGGGCGACGACGTCCCGCACCCGCTCGGGGTCGCGGCCGAGATGGCCGTCGTCGAGCTGGTCGTCGACGAGGAACAGCCAGACGAACCAGTCGGCCACCAGGTCCAGTTGGCCGGCATCCGCCGTGGGGTGGACCATGCCGACGAAGGCGGCGAAATCGGCCTGTTCGAACCGCTCGCGCGCGGACTCGCGGTGCACCAGCCCGGTGCGGCGCGTCCAGCGGTCGAGGTGGATTCGGGTATGCCCGACGTGCGGATTCGTGCGCTGGGGGAACGGGCAGTAAATGTCCGGCAGTTCACTTTCCACGGGCGGTCCGGGTCCTCTCCGGTCGTTCGCGTGACGGGCGGCCAGGGATGTTCCCATCGGTGTCCCGGATGCCCCCAAGACCTGCGGATGGTGAAACTACCTGACTGCTTGTCACCCGGTCCAGCCTGGGAGATCACCACATATTCGAATTACGTTCGATTGTCCGGGGGTGGTGTGTACGCGCTACCGGATCGGGGTAGGTTCCGCCGGTCGAGGTATGCTCCCGGCCACCACCGCCGCGGGCTCTTGGAGGAATCTACGAGCAGCGGTGGACATTGCTGTGCCTTTTCCGGGGCGACCTGCGGCGATTCCCGTGGAAGCATGGGTGTCATGCGTTTTCTCGAACCTGGCACCGGCCGTTACTCAGACACCCCGTCCGTCCCGTACGACCTCACGTACGACGACGTCTTCATGGTTCCGGGGCGTTCCGCGGTCGGATCGCGCCAAGGAGTGGACCTTTCCGCGCCCGACGGCACCGGGACGACCATCCCGCTGGTGGTGGCCAACATGACCGCCATCGCCGGCCGTCGGATGGCCGAAACCGTCGCCCGTCGCGGCGGCCTCGTCGTCATCCCGCAGGACATTCCGATCGAGGTCGTCACCGAGGTCATCTCCTGGGTCAAGACGCGCCACCTCGTCCTCGACACCCCGATCGTGCTGGCCCCCGGCCAGACCGTCGCGGACGCCCTCTCGCTGCTGCCCAAGCGCGCCCACGGCGCGGGTGTCGTGGTGGACGAGGACGGCAAGCCGGTCGGTGTCGTCACCGACCACGACCTCACCGGCGTGGACCGCTTCACGCAGCTCTCCGAGGTCATGTCCAGGGACCTGGTCGTGCTGGACGCGGACATCGACCCCCGCGAGGCCTTCAACCGGCTCGACACGGCCAACCGCAAGCTCGCCCCCGCCGTCGACGCGGAGGGCCGGCTCGTCGGCATCCTCACCCGCAAGGCCGCGCTCCGCGCCACCCTGTACACCCCCGCCACCGACGCCGAGGGCCGGCTGCGCGTCGCCGCCGCCGTCGGCATCAACGGAGACGTCGCGGGCAAGGCCAAGCAGTTGCTGGACGCCGGGGTGGACACCCTCGTCGTGGACACCGCCCACGGTCACCAGGAATCCATGATCAACGCGGTCCGCGCGGTCCGCGCGCTCGACCCGCGGGTCCCGATCGTCGCGGGCAACATCGTCGCCGCCGAGGGCGTGCGCGATCTCGTCGAGGCGGGCGCGGACATCATCAAGGTCGGCGTCGGCCCCGGCGCCATGTGCACCACCCGGATGATGACCGGCGTGGGCCGGCCGCAGTTCTCGGCGGTCCTGGAGTGCGCCGCCGAGGCGAAGAAGTACGGCAAGCACGTCTGGGCGGACGGCGGCGTCCGCCACCCGCGCGACGTGGCCATGGCCCTCGCGGCCGGTGCGTCCAACGTGATGATCGGCTCCTGGTTCGCCGGTACGTACGAGTCCCCCGGAGACCTCCAGCAGTCCGCCGACGGCCGGTACTACAAGGAGTCGTTCGGCATGGCCTCGGCCCGCGCGGTGAAGAACCGCACGTCCGACGAGTCGGCGTACGACCGCGCCCGCAAGGCGCTCTTCGAGGAGGGCATCTCGACCTCGCGGATGTTCCTCGACCCGTCGCGCCCCGGCGTCGAAGACCTGATCGACTCGATCATCGCGGGCGTCCGCTCGTCCTGCACCTACGCCGGTGCCGCGTCGCTGGAGGAGTTCGCCGAGAAGGCGGTCGTGGGCGTGCAGAGCGCCGCCGGATACGCGGAGGGCAAGCCCCTCCACGCCAGCTGGAGTTGAGCCGAGGGGTCGTGCCCGACCCGAGCAACTCCTGTGCCCCCCCGCGGTGATCGAACGCGGGGGGCACAGTCGTGCGCGCACTGTCCGGTCACGGCCCTTCGACGGCCGGTCTGTTGCTTCAACTCCATGGCGGCGTAAGTAATATGAGTCCCGTTCAGTCACCCGCCCACTCTGCGGTAAGGGATCTCATGTCCTTCTTCACTGACCTGGCCCACCAGTACATCGACGGCGAGTGGCGGCCCGGCAAGGGCTCCTGGGACATCATCGACTTCAACCCGTTCGACGGGGAGAAGCTCGCCTCCATCCCGGTCGCCACGGCCGAAGAGGTGGACCAGGCCTACCGCGCCGCCGAGCGTGCCCAGCGGACGTGGGCCGGGACCAACGCGTACACCCGGCGCGGGGTGCTGGAGAAGGCGCTGCGGATCGTGGAGGAGCGCGAGCCCGAGATCGGTGACGCGATCGTCGCCGAGCTCGGCGGGACCCGCCTCAAGGCCGCCTTCGAACTGCACCTCGCGAAGGAGTTCCTCCGCGAGGCCGTCCAGATCGCACTGCGCCCCACCGGCCAGCTGCTGCCCTCCCCGGTCGAGGGCAAGGAGAACCGCGTCTACCGCGAGCCGGTCGGCGTGGTGGGCGTCATCAGCCCGTTCAACTTCCCCTTCCTGCTCTCCCTGAAGTCGGTCGCCCCGGCGCTCGCCCTCGGCAACGCGGTCGTCCTCAAGCCCCACCAGAACACCCCGATCGTCGGCGGCACGCTCATCGCCAAGATCTTCGAGGACGCGGGTCTCCCGGCCGGTCTGCTGAACGTCGTCGTCACCGACATCGCCGAGATCGGCGACGCCCTGCTGGAGCACCCCGTCCCGCAGGTCATCTCCTTCACCGGCTCGGACAAGGTCGGCCGGCACGTGGCGACCGTCGGCGCCGCCCATCTCAAGCGGGTCGTCCTGGAGCTCGGCGGCAACAGCGCGCTCATCGTCCTGGACGACGCCGACATCGACTACGCCGTCGACGCCGCGGTCTTCAGCCGCTTCGTCCACCAGGGTCAGGTCTGCATGGCCGCCAACCGCATCCTGGTCGACCGGTTGGTGGAGGCCGAGTTCACCGAGAAGTTCGTCGCCAAGGTCGCCTCCCTGACCGTCGGCGACCCGGCCGACCCGGCCACCCAGATCGGCCCGCTGATCAACTCCACCCAGGCCGAGGCCGTCACCAAGCTGGTCGAGCAGACCATCGCCGGGGGCGCCACCGCACTGCTGCGGGGCACCACGGACGGCAACCTGGTCGGCCCGTCCGTGCTCACCGGCCTCTCCGCCGACTCGCCCGTGCTCCAGCAGGAGATCTTCGGCCCGGTCGCGCTGATCGTGCCCTTCGACGGCGAGGACGAGGCCGTCCGGATCGCCAACGACACGCCGTACGGCCTGAGCGGCGCCGTGCACACCGAGGACATCGAGCGCGGGGTGCGCGTCGGGCAGCGCATCCACACCGGCATGATCCACATCAACGACGGCACCGTGAACGACGAGCCCATCGTCCCGTTCGGCGGCGTGAAGAACTCGGGCCTCGGCCGCCTCAACGGCGAGTCGACGATCGACTCCTTCACCACCCAGAAGTGGATCTCGATCCAGCGGGGGCGCACGCAGTTCCCCTTCTGACCGCTCCGTGGCACCGGTGCGCGGGACGCTCCGCGAGCTCCCGCCGCCACGCCGGGGGGCGTCCCGGCGGACGAGAGGCACCAGGGGCGCCCGTGGTCTACTGCGGGGGCGGCGATCGCCGCCCCCGCAGCAGCCCTCGCAGAGAAGTGAACCGCCCGACGTGCGCCTGAACGACCTCGACGAACGCATCGTCCACGCCCTCGCCGAAGACGCCCGACGCTCCTACGCCGACATCGGCGCCCTCGTCGGCCTGTCCGCACCCGCCGTGAAACGCCGCGTCGACCGGCTCCGCGACCAGGGGGCGATCACCGCGTTCACCGTGCGGGTCGACCCCTCCGCACTGGGCTGGGAGACCGAGGGGTTCATCGAGATCTTCTGCAGCCGCAACACCTCTCCCGAGGCCATCAGGAGCGGGCTCTCCCGCTACCCCGAGATCGCCTCCGCCTCCACCGTCACCGGCGAGGCGGACGCCGTCGTCCAGGTCTTCGCGGCGGACATGCGCCACTTCGAGCAGGTGCTCGAACGCATCGCGAGCGAGCCCTACGTGGAGCGGACGAAGTCGGTCCTGGTGCTCTCCCCGCTGGTCCGCCGGTACGTGTCCGGCCCGCCGGCCGAATGAGCCGGGTGGGAGCCGCCGCCGCGGGCGTACGGGATCCGGCGCGGGCGTACGGGATCCGGCGCGGGCGTTCGGGATCCGGCGGACGCGCGCGGGATCCGGCGATACGCCCCACCGGCCCCCGCTGAGACCTGCGTCACCTTCCTGACCTGCGGTGACGCCGCGCGCAACGAATCGCCGCGGAAGGGCCCCCGGACGCAACGGATCGACGGTCGGTGCGCAACGCTCGCGCCTTGTCGGGGGTGTGCGCGAAACGTACCTTCGGATACGTCCCCCGCCGCCCCGCCCGAGGTCAGCCATGCCGTCGTTGCGTACCGCCCTGTTCCAGAGCTCCGGCACCCCCGGAGACGTGACGGCGAATCTCGAAGCCCTCGACGCCGCCGCCGCGCGTGCCGCCGCCGACGGGGCCGGGCTGCTGGTGACCTCCGAGCTGTACCTCACCGGCTACGCGCTCGGCGACGCCGTGCCCCGGCTGGCCGAACCCTCCGACGGCCCCGGCGCCCGGGCCGTCGCCGCCCTCGCCGCCCGGCACCGGATCGCCGTTCTCTACGGCTACCCGGAGCGCGCGGGCGAGCTGGTCCACAACGCCACCCAGCTCGTCGGCCCCGACGGAACCCCCCTCGCCCACTACCAAAAGACCCACCTCTTCGGGGAGTTCGAGCACACCTTCTTCACCCCCGGGGAGCGGGCCGTCGTCCAGGCCGAACTCGGCGGCCTCCGCGTCGGACTGCTGGTCTGCTACGACGTCGAGTTCCCGGAGAACGTGCGGGCGCACGCCCTCGCCGGCACCGACCTGCTGCTCGTGCCGACCGCACAGATGCACCCCTTCCAGTTCGTCGCGGAGTCCGTCGTACCGGTACGCGCCTTCGAGAACCAGATGTACATCGCCTACGTCAACAGGACAGGTCCGGAAGGCGAGTTCGAGTTCGTCGGGCTGAGCTGCCTGGCCGGTCCCGACGGCGCGGTACGCGCCCGGGCCGGACGCGGCGAGGAACTCGTGACCGGCGACGTGGACCCCGGCCTCCTCACCGCCTCGCGCGCCGCCAACCCGTACCTCGCCGACCGCCGCCCCGAGCTGTACGGCCCGCTCTCCGGCCCCGCGTAAGGGCCCCGCTCCCGCGCAAGGGCCCGGCCCGTCCGAGGGCCCGCCGCGTGGGGCCCCGTCCCGCGCACAGGGCCCGCCCGCCTCTTCGTCTCTCCCGCTCGCCCCCGCTAGGAGTCCGTACCCCATGACGTCCACGGTGCCCAACGCCGTCCCGCACGCCGACACCGCCCCGCCGATCACCATGTTCGGCCCGGACTTCCCGTACGCGTACGACGACTTCCTCGCCCACCCCGCGGGACTCGGCCAGATCCCCGCCACCGAGCACGGACAGGAGGTCGCGGTCGTCGGCGGCGGCCTCTCCGGCATCATCACCGCCTACGAGCTGATGAAGATGGGCCTGCGCCCCGTCGTCTACGAGGCCGACCGGATCGGCGGCCGGCTGCGCACCGTGGGCTTCGACGGCTGCGACCCGTCGCTCACCGCCGAGATGGGCGCGATGCGGTTCCCGCCCTCCTCCACCGCGCTCCAGCACTACATCGACCTGGTCGCACTGGAGACCCGGCCGTTCCCCAACCCGCTCTCCCCGACGACCCCCTCGACCGTGGTGGACCTCAAGGGCGAGTCGCACTACGCGCGCACCATCGACGACCTGCCCCAGGTCTACCGCGACGTGATGGACGCCTGGAACACCTGCCTGGAGGAGGGCGCCGACTTCTCCGACATGAACCGGGCCCTGCGCGAACGGGACGTCCCGCGCATCCGCGAGATCTGGGCCCGGCTCGTCGAACAGCTCGACAACCAGACCTTCTACGGCTTCCTGTGCGCCTCGGACGCCTTCAAGTCCTTCCGCCACCGCGAGATCTTCGGCCAGGTCGGCTTCGGCACCGGCGGCTGGGACACCGACTTCCCCAACTCCATCCTGGAGATCCTCCGGGTCGTCTACACCGAGGCGGACGACCACCACCGGGGGATCGTCGGAGGCAGCCAGCAGCTGCCGCTGCGCCTGTGGGACCGCGAACCGGCGAAGATGGTCCACTGGCCGCTCGGCACCTCGCTCTCCTCCCTGCACGGCGGCGACCCCCGGCCCGCCGTGACCCGGCTCGACCGCACCGCGGGCAACCGGGTCACGGTCACCGACGCGGACGGCGACATCCGCACCTACCGCGCCGTCGTCTTCACCGGGCAGTCCTGGCTGCTGCTCTCCAAGATCGCCTGCGACGACGAACTCTTCCCGATCGACCACTGGACGGCGATGGAGCGCACCCACTACATGGAGTCGTCCAAGCTGTTCGTCCCGGTCGACCGCCCGTTCTGGCTGGACAAGGACGAGACCACCGGCCGCGACACCCTGTCGATGACGCTGACCGACCGGATGACCCGGGGTACGTACCTGCTGGACGACGGGCCCGGCAAGCCGGCCGTCATCTGCCTCTCGTACACCTGGTGCGACGACAGCCTGAAGTGGCTGCCGCTCTCCCCGAACGAGCGCATGGACGTCATGCTGAAGTCGCTCGGCGAGATCTACCCGAACGTCGACATCCGCAAGCACGTCATCGGCAACCCGGTGACCGTCTCCTGGGAGAACGAGCCCTACTTCATGGGCGCGTTCAAGGCGAACCTGCCGGGCCACTACCGCTACCAGCGGCGGCTGTTCACCCACTTCATGCAGGACCGGCTGCCCGCCGACAAGCGGGGCATCTTCCTCGCCGGGGACGACATCTCCTGGACGGCCGGCTGGGCGGAGGGCGCCGTGCAGACCGCGCTGAACGCCGTCTGGGGCGTGATGACCCAGTTCGGCGGCTCCACCGACCCGGCCAACCCGGGCCCCGGCGACCTCTTCGACGAGATCGCCCCGGTGGAACTGCCGGAGGACTGAGCCCCGCACCCGCCTCCCGCACCCGCCTCCGCACCCGCCTCCCGCACCCGGCCGGACCGGCGGGCGGGTGCGGGGCGCGGTTCACCCGCAGGGCGTCAGCAGGAAACGGCCCACCAGGCCGACCGCCGCGTCGGTACCCCGGCGGAACTCCTCGGCGAGCGGCGGCACCGCCCGCAGCCGCCAGAGCACCTTCGCCGCCGACCAGGCGCCGTCCCGGGCCCGCTGGAGGCTCCAGGACGTCAGCAGATGGGTCAGCGGGTCGGCGACCTCCAGCAGGTCCGGTCCGGGCATCAGCTCCTCGCGGATGCGCTCCTCCAGAGTTACGAGGAGGTCGCCCACGCGCTCGAACTCATCCTCCAGGTCCGGCGGGGCGCAGCCGAGCGTACGGCAGGTGTCCACCACCGCCAGCGCGAGATCGTGGCCGATGTGCGCGTTGATGCCCGCCAGGGCGAACTGAATCGGGCGTACCCCCGGATGACGCCGGAACTGGAGGAGTGGACGCCAGCAGTCCGGTGCGAGACCGCCCCGGTCGGCGGTGCCGATCGCGGTCAGGTAGTGCTCGGCGAACCGGAGGTCCAGCACCGAGGTGGCCGCGCGGTCGGGGAAGCCGCCCGCGTCGAGCTCCCCGCCGATGGCCTCGGTCACGGCCAGGTACACCTCGTTGAAGACCCCTACGCCGTCCCCCTCGGGACAGAGCGCCCCCAGGGCGCGCATGCGTTCGATCACGTCCGCGATGCTGGTGGGTGCCGTGTCCACGGCCGGGTCCGGGCCGGGCGGGGCCGTGTCCGCGATCTGCTCCAACTGCGCCATGGCAGCAGCGTCCCAGCCGTACTCTCGACGCGGCGCCGACCGGGCCGGAGTTCATCGGATCGGACGAACCCCGGTGCCCCGGAAGGAAGGTGTGGAGTGCCGGACCGCGACCGCGAAGTCCCGCAGCCGGCAGGGAGGTTCCCCGGGTACGGCCGCGGCGCCCCGGGTACGGAACGCCGTGCCGCGCGCCGGCACGCGCTGATGAGCGCCGCCGCTGCCCTCGTCGTGGCCGCGGCGGTCGCCGCGGCCGTGCCGGCCACCGGGGCGGGCGACGGCCGCGCCACGGCCCCGCCCGGTCCGTCCGCCGTCGAGGTGCCGGTGCCCCTCCCGGGCGGCCCCACCTCCGCCCCGCCGCCCTCGCCCTCCCCGACGCGGCTGCCGCGCGGACCCGTGCCCGGCGGGGCGGGTCCGTCCCCGTCGGCTGCCCCCCGGTCACCGTCGCCGTCGGGGCCGTCGTCGGCGGCGCCCGCGTCCGGCGGTGCGGCCGGGCTGCCGGAGCTCTACCGGTACCCCGACTCCCAGCTCCTGGAGTGGATATCCGGCCACCGGGACGATCCGCTCCGCCCGGTCCTGGAGTCCCGGATCGCGAGCATGCCGACCGCCGTCTGGTTCACCTCGTACGACCCCGCCACGATCACCGGCCGGGTGGCGGCGGTGACCCGGGCCGCCTCTGCGGCGGGCCGTACCCCCGTCCTGGTGCCGTACGCCATCGCCGGGCGCGACTGCGGCGGGGCCTCCGGCGGCGGTGCGCCGGACCTCGCCTCGTACGACACCTGGATGCGCGCGTTCGCGGCGGGGCTCCGGGCCGCCCCGGTGATCGTCGTCCTGGAACCGGACGCCGTGGCGGACTCCGACTGCCTCACCGCCACCGCCCGCGCCGCCCGCTTCGCCTCACTGGCGCGGGCGGCCAGGACCCTGCACGCCGCGAACCCGCGGGCCAGGGTCTACTACGACGGCGGCCACTCCGCCTGGAACGGCGCGGCGCGGCAGGCGGCGCTGCTCCGGGAGGCGGGGGCCGCCGAGTACGGCGACGGGATCTTCACCAACGTCTCGAACTTCCGCGCCACCGCCGACGAAGCCGTCTACGCGCGACGGGTGCTGGACGCCCTCGGCGGCCCGCCCGGCACGGGCGCCGTCATCGACACCAGCCGCAACGGCAACGGTGCCCCGGCGGACGACGCCTGGTGCGACCCGCCGGGGCGGGCGCTGGGCCGTGCCCCGACCACCCGCACGGGCGAGCCCCGGATCGACGCGTACCTGTGGGTGAAGCTGCCGGGGGAGTCCGACGGCTGCTCGGCGGAGGCGGGGGAGTTCAGCCCGGAGTACGCGTACGGACTCGCGACGGGCTGAAGCCGCCCGGCGCGGGCCTTCCGAATCCCCGTCAGGAGCGAGTTCCCGCAGGTCGATCACCCGTACGCGAGGATGAACGTTTTGGCCACTCGGCTTGATTTCAGCTAGAAAGGGTCTTTTCCGTCATGGTTCCGCGGGGTGCGTTCGTGCTGCCCCGACCGGGAGCTCCGGCGGGCGAGGGCTGTGCGGCGAGGCCCGCGCCGGTGCCTTTCCGGGGGTGTGACACGAGCTGAGGGGTGATCATGGCGGGCTTCGGCTGGAAGCTGCACGGTGACGGGAAGCATCTGCTCCCGGGGGAGGTCGTCAAACCCGACGAGCGGCTGACCTGGGGCCGGACCGTCGGACTCGGAGCCCAGCACGTGGTCTCCATGATCGGCGCGTGCTTCGTCGCGCCGGTCCTGATGGGCCTGGACGCCAACCTCGCCGTCATGGCGTCCGGTGTCGCCACCATCCTGTTCCTGCTCGTCACGCGGGGCCGTATCCCCAGCTACCTGGGGAGCAGCCTGTCGTTCGTCGGCGTCGCCGCGGTGATCGCGACGCAGGGCGGCGACGCCTCGACCCTCACCGGCGCGCTGCTGGTCGTCGGAGCCGTGCTCTTCCTCTGCGGGGCGGTGGTGCGCGCCCTCGGCGCGCGGGTCATCCACATGGTGCTGCCGCCGGTGGTCACCGGCGCGGTCGTCATGCTCATCGGCTTCAACCTCGCCCCGGTGACGGCCGGCACCTACTGGCCGCAGGACCAGTGGTCCGCGCTGGCCACCATGGCCTTCACCGGGTTCGCCCTGGTCGTCCTGCGCGGCTTCTGGTCCCGCATCGCGATCTTCCTCGGGCTGGCCTTCGGCTACCTCCTCTCCTGGGTGCTCGACCGGATCTTCGGCCGCATCCACTCCCCGGCGGGCGGCACCGAGGCCGTGGACCACTGGCGCCTCGACCTGTCCGGGGTCGGCCACGCGAGCTGGATCGGCCTGCCGGACTTCCACGCCCCGAGTTTCTCCGGATCGGCGATCCTCGTCGCCCTTCCCGTGGTCATCGCCCTCATCGCGGAGAACGCGGGACACGTCAAGGCCGTCGGCGAGATGACCGGCGACCCGCTGGACGACCAGCTCGGCACGGCGATCATGGCGGACGGCGCGGCCACCATGGTCGCGACCTCCGTGGGCGGTCCCGCGACCACGACGTACGCGGAGAACATCGGGGTGATGGCCGCCACCCGCGTCTACTCGACCGCCGCCTACTGGTGCGCCGCCGGGTTCGCGATCCTCTTCGGGCTCTGCCCCAAGTTCGGCGCCTTCGTCGCGGCGATCCCCGGCGGGGTCCTCGGCGGCATCACCGTCATCCTCTACGGCATGATCGGCCTGCTGGGCGCCCAGATCTGGGTCCGCTCCGGCGTCGACCTCGCCAACCCGCTGCACCTCGTGCCGGTGGCGGCCGGTGTCATCATCGGGATCGGCGACGTCAGCCTGACCTTCACCGACAACTTCGCGCTGAGCGGCATCGCGCTGGGTACCCTGGTCGTGGTCCTCGGCTACCACGCCCTGCGCGTCCTGGCGCCCGCCCACATGACCGGCGAACCGCCCCTGCGGGAGCCGGAGAACCCGGGGTACGACCGGGGCTGAGCCCCGGGTGGTCCGCCCCCGCACCGGCCTGATCCGGCCCGGCCCGGCCCGAGCGCGGCGGCCGGACCGCGGTGGCCGCACGACGAAGGGTGGACGGATCATGGCGCGCACGGACCGGCCGACGGCGGCGGGAGGGTCCGCGCCCCCGGCCGGCATGGACCGGGCACAGGTCCTCGCCCTCCGCTTCGGGGCCCACGGGCTGGACCGCTCCTCCGACACACCCGGTCCCGGCCCGCTCGGGGTGCTCGGGGTGCAGGACACCCCGGCCGGATCCGCGCGGCTCGCGCTCGCCGCGCGCGGGGTTTCGCCCGAAGGGCTGGAGCGGGTCTGGACGTTCCGGGGCGCCCCGCACCTGCACCGGCCGGACGCCCTTCCCGCGCTCGCCGAGGCGCTCTGGCCGCAGGACGACGCCGACGCGCAGGCCCGTATCCGTACGACGGTCATCAAGGAGGGCGCGAAGCTCGGGCTGCGTGCCTTCCGGACCACCGCCGAGGCGTTCCGGTCCGTGGTGACCGTGCCGAAGCCCAAAGGGGTGGTCAGCGAGGAGGTGAGCGCGCTGGTGGACCCCTCGCTCACCTTCGACTGCGCCACCTGCGGGGCGCGGCACATCTCCGGCCTCCTCTTCCAGCAGGCCGGGCTCTTCGGGGCGGTCCGGGTCACCTCCGGGGGCGGTACGACGCTCTCGCCGCTGGAGCCGGGGTTCGCGCTGCCGGAGGCCGCGCGCGGCACGGACGCCCTGGTCCGCGCCTACCTGCGGCTGCACGGTCCGGCCGGCCCCGCCGACGTGGCGAAGTACCTCGGCGTACGCACCCCGGTCGTCCGCGCGGTGTGGCCCGAAGACCTGGTGGAGGTGGAGGTGACCGACGCGGGTGGCGCGGCGCGTACGGCGTGGTCGGCCGCCTCGGAGCCCGGGGCGGCAGGAGCGCCGGACGTCCGGGGGACGGTACGGCTGCTGCCGCCGGGCGACCCGTTCCTCCAGGGCCGCGACCGGGAACTCCTCGTCCCCGACGCCGCCCGGCGCAAGGAGATCTGGCGGGCCATGGGCAATCCGGGCGTGCTGCTGGTGGGCGCCGAGCCCGCCGGTACCTGGCGGGCCAAGGCGGCCGGACGCGCGGTCGGGATCACCGTCACGCCGTTCGCCCCGCTCGCCGCCCCGGTCCGCCGGGCCCTGGAGGAAGAGGCCGCGGCGGTGGCCGCCGCGCGGGGCGCCGACGAGGCCCGGCTGCACTTCGCCTGACGTACGCCCGAAGGCGCTGACGTACGCCCCGAAGGCCCTGACGCAGGCCCCGCGGCTCCGGCGTAAGCCCGAAGGCCCTGACCGTACGCCCGACGGCCCGGACAGACGTACGCCCCGAGGGCTCAACCCTCGGACGGGGCCTTCGCCACCGCGCCGGACGGCGCGGGCACCCCGCCGGCGGCCTTGCGGTCGGCGCCCCGCAGGACCCCGGCCCCGAGCACCAGCCCGAAGGCGAGCACCGTCACCAGGCCGAAGGAGGTGACCAGCGAGGTCGCCTCCGCCAGCGAACCGATCGCGGACGGTGCGACCAGCCCCGAGGTGTAGGTGATGGTGGCGACGCCCGCGATGGCCTGGCTCGGGTTCGGGCCGCTGCGCCCGGCCGCCGCGAAGGCCAGCGGGACGACGATCGCCACCCCGAGGCCGATCAGCCCGAAGCCGCACAGGACACCCACCGCGCCGCCGGGGGAGGAGACCACCAGGGCCCCGCCCACCGTGGCGAGCACTCCGCCGGCCCGTACCGAACGGACCGCTCCGAACCGGTCCACGAGTCTGTCGCCGACGAGGCGCGCCACCGTCATCGTCAGCGCGAACGCCGTGGTGGAGGCCGCCGCGAGCCCTGCCGACGTGTCGATGACGTCCCGCAGGTAGACGGCCGACCAGTCCATGCTGGCACCCTCCGCGAAGACGGCGCAGAAGCCGATCGCACCGATCACCACCGCCGACCGGGGCGGCAGGGTGAAGCGCGGCGGCGGCTCCTCGTCCGGCTCGCTGCGCAGGTCCAGTACGCCCTGGACGGCGACGAGGCCCAGTACGGTCAGGGTCAGCGCGGCCAGGGCGTGGTGGAGGCGGGCGTCGGTGCCGAGGTGGGCGGCGACCGTGCCCGCCGCCGAGCCGATCAGCGCGCCGGCGCTCCACATGCCGTGCAGGCCGGACATGATCGACCGGCCGAGGCGGTTCTCCACCTCCACGCCCAGCGTGTTCATGGCCACGTCGGACATGCCGGCCGCGGCGCCGTAGACGAAGAGGGCCGCGCAGAGCGTCACCAGGTTGGGGGCGAGGGCGGGCAGGACCAGGCCCAGCGTCCACAGGGCGAGCAGTCCGCGCAGGGCGTTGCGGACGCCGAACCGGTGGCTGATCCGGCCGGCCAGCGGCATCGCCAGCGAGGCGCCGATCGCCGGGAAGGCCAGGGCGAGGCCCAGCTGTCCGGCGCTGGCTCCGGCGTGGTCCTGGATCCAGGGGACCCGGGTGGCGAAGTTGCCGGTGACCGCGCCGTGCACGGTGAACACCGCGGCGATCGCGTATCTGGCGCGTCTCACCTGCGCGGTGCCGAAGGCTGTGGTGGTCGAGTCCGATGACATCGCGAGGTTCCCTCCCCATTGGCGTCCGCAGAGCGGGCGGTGTTCCTTTCCCAGGACCGACGCGTAAACTATCAGGAACCTTGCCTGATAAAAAGGCCGCGTCCGTGTGCGCGGAGGTCATCTGGAAGGATTCCGGCATGCCCGCCTCACCGAGCACCGCCCGGGCCATCAACGACCGGCTCGCCCTGCGTCTCCTCCAGCAGGACGGCCCCTTGACGGCCACCCAGCTCAAGTCGTCGACCGGGCTCTCCCGCCCGACCGTCGCCGACCTGGTCGAACGGCTGCAGGAAGCCGGTCTCATCGAGGTCGTCGGCGAAGCCGGCGCCGAACGCCGGGGCCCGAACGCCCGGTTGTACGGGATCGTCGCCGACCGCGCCCACCTCGCTGCGCTCGACGTCCGCACCGGCAGCGTCTCCGTGATCGTCGCCGACCTCCTCGGCAGGACCCTCGCCGAGGCCAGCGTGCCCATCGGCAGCGACACCGGCACCGGGCCCGCCGTCGAACGGGCGGTCGCCCTGCTGGAACGCACCGCCCGGGAGGCGGGCGAGTCCCCCCTGCACAGCGTCGGCGTCGGGGCCCCCGGGCTGATCGACCCTGCCACCGGCGAACTCCGCGTCACCATCGGACTGCCCGCCTGGCACCGGGAGTTGGTGACCTCCCTCCAGAAGCGGCTGCCCGCCAGGGTCCTCGTGGAGAACGAGACCAACCTCGCCGCCGTCGCCGAGCACCGCGTCGGGGCCGCGCGCGACCGGCCGACCTTCGCCCTCTTCTGGCTCGGCCACGCCGTCGGTGCCGCCCTCATGCTCGACGGCACCCTGCGCCGGGGCGCCTCCGGCGGTGCCGGGGAGATCGGCTTCATGCCCGTCCCCGGCGCGGTCGGCACCCTCTCGGCCGCCACCTGCGAGGGCGGGTTCCACTCGCTCGTGGGCTCGGAGGCCATCTGCGCCCTCGCCGCCTCCCACGGCATGGAGCCCGCGCGGACCCCCCACCACGAGGAGGGTGCGGAACCCCGGTGCGCCGCGTCCGGCCCCGAGCAGGGGTACGCCGCCGCCGCGTACGTCCAGGACGCGCTCGCCGGAGCGGCGGGCGGCGAGGCGTTCCTCGGCGCCCTCGCCCACCGGATCGCCCTCGGCGCCGCCTCCGTGGTCTCGGTCCTCGACCCCGGCTGCCTGGTGCTCGCCGGCGAGGTGGGCCACGCCGGGGGAAGCGGACTCGCGGCCCTCGTCGAGCAGCGGCTGACCCTGATGTCACCGCTGCGCACCGAGGTCCGGGCGGGCGAGCTGGGCGGCACGGCGATCCTGCGCGGCGCGCTCTTCACCGCCAGGGAAGCGGCCCAGGACGCGCTCTTCGCCCCGGCGGGCTCCTGACCCGTACCGGGGATCTAGGGCGTGTGTCGAAAGTGGCGCCGTCCGCCCGGAGGGCGGGTTCGGCGGCGTCCGGTGCGTGCGATCGCAAGGCGGAGGGTCGCCCCGATACTGGATGTATCGGGGTGATCCCGACAACGCGGCGAGCGTGCGTGCCGGGCGTCGCCGGACAGGCGGGACTTTCGACACACGCCCTAGTGCGTGTGGGCGTCCGGGCCTCCTCCCGCGCGGGTGTCCGCCGCGTCCCTCACGGAGCGTGTGCTGTGAGCCACCGCACAGCTACCCCCCCTGCTGGCCGGACGCAAGTCGTGGCAGACTGTTGGGGTACCAGCAGCAGCGCACTCCGGGGTCGGTGTAATTCCGAACCGGCGGTTATAGTCCGCGACCCGTCCGCATCCAGCGGCCGGTTGACCAGGTGAGATTCCTGGACCGACGGTGAAAGTCCGGATGGGAGGCAGTGCGCGGCGGTCCGTCATCGGGTACGCCGCCGTGGGCGGACGCGTGTTCCGGAGCAATCCGGCCGACGCGTCCTGTTTTCGCGGTCCAGGCCACCCCGTCGCGTGCCGCTCCATCTGTCGTCATCGACAGGCCCCGGAGTCCGTGCCCGAAGAGGCAGGAGGACCCGGTGGCAACCGCAGCCGACATCACCGCCATGCGCCGAGCGATCGAGCTCGCCGCCCGCGGCCTCGGCTCCACCAGCCCCAACCCGGTCGTCGGATGCGTGATCACCGATGCCGCCGGAGCGCCGGCCGGTGAAGGCTTCCACCAGCGCGCGGGCGGACCGCACGCCGAGATCCACGCCCTGCGCGAGGCCGGGACACGCGCCCGCGGCGGCACCGCCTACGTCACCCTCGAACCCTGCAACCACACCGGCCGCACCGGCCCCTGCGCGCAGGCGCTCATCGAGGCCGGCGTCGCCCGCGTCGTCCACGCCGTCGGCGACCCGAACCCGCAGGCCACCGGAGGTGCCGACACCCTGCGCGCCGCCGGGATCGAGGTCGGGAGCGGGCTCCTCGCCGCCGAGGCCGAGGCCGGCAACACCGCCTGGCTCACCTCGGTGCGCCGCGGACGCCCGTACGTCCTCTGGAAGTACGCCGCCACCCTCGACGGCCGGATCGCCGCCGCCGACGGCACCAGCCGCTGGATCACCTCGCCGGAGTCCCGCGCCGACGTGCACCGGCTGCGCGCCGAGGCCGACGCCGTGATCGTCGGCTCCGGCACCGCCCGCACCGACGACCCGCAGCTCGGCGCCCGGGGCGTCGAGGGCGCCACCCAGCCGCTGCGCGTCGTCGTGGACACCACGGCCACCGCCGTACGGCCCGGCGCCCGGGTCCTCGACGCCACCGCGCCGACCCTGGTCGCGGTCGCCGAGGACGCCGACGCCCGCCACCTGCCCGAGGAGAGCGTGCTCCGTCTGCCGCGCGCCGCCACCGGCACCGGACTGGACGTCACCGCCCTCCTCGCCGCCCTCCACGAGCGGTCCGTCCGCTCCGTACTCCTCGAAGGCGGCCCCACCCTGGCGGGCGCCTTCGTCGCCGCCGGGGCCGTCGACCGGGTCGTCGGCTACCTCGCTCCGGTCCTCCTCGGCGCGGGCCCCGCCGCCCTGGCCGACGCCGGAATCTCCACCATCGCCCGGGCGTTGCGGCTCGATGTGACCGAGACCGTACGCGTCGGCCCCGATCTCCGTATCACCGCCGTCCCCGCCACCGTCGCCGCGGACTCCACCGCTCGGAAGGGAAACTAGTGTTCACCGGAATTGTCGAAGAACTGGGTGAGGTCACCGCCGTCGAGGAACTCGCCGACGCCTCCCGCTTCCGGCTGCGCGGCCCCGTCGTCACCGAGGGCGCCAAGCACGGCGATTCGATCGCCGTCAACGGTGTCTGCCTGACGGTGGTCGAGACCGGCGAGCACGAGTTCACCGCCGACGTCATGGCCGAGACGCTGAAGCGTTCCAGCCTCGGCGCGCTCACCGCCGGCTCCCGGGTCAACCTGGAGCGCCCCATGGCGCTCGGCGGGCGGCTCGGCGGCCACATCGTGCAGGGGCACGTGGACGGCACCGGCCGCATCCTCGCCCGCACCCCCTCGGAGAACTGGGAGATCGTCAAGGTCTCGCTGCCCGCCGAACTGACCCGGTACGTGGTCGAGAAGGGTTCGATCACCGTCGACGGAGTGAGCCTCACCGTCGTCGACGCCGGCCCCGACCACTTCACCATCAGCCTCATCCCCACCACCCTCGCGCTGACCACGCTCGGCCTCAAGCAGCCCGGCGACCCGGTCAACCTGGAGGTGGACGTCATCGCGAAGTACGTCGAGCGCCTGCTCGGCGACCGTTCCACCGGTCAGATCGCCACCGACGTCCGCGAGCAGAGCGCCACCGACTCCGGCAACCGGAGCGGCACCGACGAGGAGACCGCGAAGTGAACGCCGCCGACTGGCTCAACTCCGAGGCGTTCACCGTCCTCGACCAGCACATCAAGTGGTCGGACATGATCGGCAACACGATCGGTCTGATAGCCCTGGCCCTCGGCTGGAAGCGGTCCGTGCTGACCTGGCCCGCCCAGCTCCTGTCCGGCGCGATCCTGCTCTTCGCCTTCGCCTCCGCCCACCTCTCCGGCAGCGCGGGCAAGCAGCTCGTCGTCATCGTCGTCTCGCTGCTCGGCTGGTACTCCTGGACCCGCGGCAAGCAGCGGGCGCAGGACGGCTCCATCGCCGTACGGTTCGCCACCTGGCGCGAGCGCGGCGTGCTGCTCGCGGGCGCGGTCGTCGGCACCCTCGCCGTCGGCGGCCTGTTCACCGCCTTCCCCGAACTGTCCTGGGACCCGTGGCCCGACGCGTACGTCTTCGTCGGCACCATCGTCGCGATGTACGCCCAGGCGCGCGGCATGGTCGAGTTCTGGTTCGCCTGGCTGCTGGTCGACCTGGTCGGCGTCCCGCTGAACTTCGCCAACGGCTTCGCCTTCTCCGGCTTCGTCTACGTCATCTACGGCGCCCTGGTCCTGTGGGGCATGCGCGACTGGTGGCTGCGTACCCGCACCTCCGGTCTGGAAGGAGCAACGGCATGACGGCCCAGCCCACCACCCCCGCGCACCACGACCGCGAACTCGCCCTCGACCCCGTCGAACAGGCGATCCGTGACATCGCCGCCGGGCGCCCCGTGGTGGTCGTCGACGACGAGGACCGCGAGAACGAGGGCGACCTCGTCGTCGCCGCCGAGAAGGCCACGCCCGAAGTCATCGCGTTCATGATGAGCGAGTGCCGCGGCCTGATCTGTGCCCCCATGGAAGCGGACGAGCTCGACCGGCTCGAACTCCCGCAGATGGTCCAGCACAACACCGAGTCGATGAAGACCGCCTTCACCGTCTCGGTGGACGCCTCCGCCGCGTACGGAGTCACCACCGGCATCTCCGCCGCCGACCGTGCCACCACCCTGCGGATGCTCGCGGGCGGCACGGCCGGCCCCGGCGACTTCGTCCGGCCCGGACACGTCTTCCCGCTGCGCGCCCGCGACGGCGGCGTGCTCGTCCGCAACGGCCACACCGAGGCCGCCGTCGACCTCGCCCGGCTCGCCGGACTGCGCCCCGCCGGCGCGATCGTCGAGATCGCGGGCGAGGACGGCGTCATGCTCCGGCTCCCCGAACTCGTGCCCTTCGCCCGCAAGCACGGCCTCACGATCATCTCCATCGAGGACCTGATCGCCTACCGCCGCAGCGCCGAACCCACCGTCCGGCGCGAGGCCGAGGTACGGCTGCCGACCGCCTTCGGCGACTTCACCGGCTACGGCTACCGTTCCGTCACCGACGGCGTCGAACACGTCGCCCTGGTGCACGGGGACATCGGCGACGGCGACGACGTCCTCGTCCGCATCCACTCCGAATGCCTGACCGGCGACATCTTCCAGTCCCAGCGCTGCGACTGCGGCCCCCAGTTGCGGGCCTCCATGGAGCGGATCACCGGCGAGGGCCGGGGCGTCGTCGTCTACCTCCGGGGCCACGAGGGCCGGGGCATCGGTCTCCTCTCCAAGCTGCGCGCGTACGAACTCCAGGAGCGCGGCTCCGACACCCTCGACGCCAACCTGGAACTCGGCCTGCCCGCCGACGCCCGCGACTACGCGGCGGGCGCCCGGATCCTCCAGGACCTCGGGGTGCGCAGCCTCCGGCTGATGACCAACAACCCCGACAAGACCGCCGCCGTGGTCGGCCACGGCCTCGTCGTCAACGGCCGCGAGCCCATGCCCGTACAGGCCGGCGAGCACAACCTGCGCTATCTGCGCACCAAGCGGGACCGGATGGGGCACGACCTGCCGTGGCTCGACGGCGTGCCCGCCTCCACCTGCGGCAACCAGTAGACCGCCCCACCCCCCCAAAAAAAACCCGAAGAACCCGAAGAACGTAGGAGAGAACATGAGCGGCAAGGGCGCACCCGAACTGTCCGTGAGCAACTGCGAGGACCTCCGCGTGGCGGTCGTCGCAGCCCAGTGGCACGAGAAGGTCATGGACGGGCTCGTCGACGGCGCCCTGCGCGCGCTCGGCGAACTCGGCATCCAGGAGCCCACCCTGCTGCGCGTCCCGGGCAGCTTCGAACTGCCGGTCGTCGCCAAGGTCCTGGCCGGACGCGGCTACGACGCGGTCGTCGCCCTCGGCGTGATCATCCGCGGCGGCACCCCGCACTTCGAGTACGTCTCCCAGGGCGTCACCGCCGGACTCACCCAGGTCACCGTCGACACCGGCGTCCCCGTCGGATTCGGCGTCCTCACCTGTGACACCGAGGAACAGGCGCTGGACCGGGCCGGTCTGGAAGGCTCGTCCGAGGACAAGGGGCACGAAGCGGTCACCGCCGCCGTCGCCACCGCCACCACGCTGCGCACCGTCAGCGAACCCTGGCGCTGAGGGCGGGCGGCGACCCCGTATTCTAGGGACCATCATGGCCAATAAAACCTTCGAAGAACTCTTCGCCGAGCTGACGCTCAAGGCCGCGGACGGCGACCCCTCCACCTCGCGCACCGCCGAACTGGTGGGCAAGGGGGTCCATGCCATCGGCAAGAAGGTCGTCGAGGAGGCCGCCGAGGTCTGGATGGCCGCCGAGTACGAGGGCAAGGAAGCAGCCGCCGAGGAGATCTCGCAGCTGCTCTACCACGTCCAGGTGATGATGGTCGCGCGCGGGATCTCCCTCGACGACGTCTACGCCCACCTCTGAGCAACGCCTCTCCACCGCACGCCCCGCACCGCCAGAACTCCCGCACGCCCGCAGAACCGTCCGCACACTCCTTCGTACAAAGGAAACCCGAGCTCATGCTGCGCATCGCCGTTCCCAACAAGGGTTCACTCTCCGGGCCTGCGATGGCGATGCTCCATGAGGCCGGGTACCAGCAGCGCAAGGAGTCGAAGGAACTCGTCCTCGTCGACCCCGTCAACGAGGTCGAGTTCTTCTACCTGCGGCCCCGGGACATCGCGATCTACGTGAGCTCCGGCCGCCTCGACATCGGCATCACCGGCCGCGACCTGCTGCTCGACTCCGGGGCCGACGCCGAGGAGATCCTCCAGCTCGGGTTCGCCCGCTCGACCTTCCGGTACGCCACCAAGCCCGGCACCGCCGAGGGCCCGCAGGACTTCGACGGCATGACGATCGCCACCTCCTACGAGGGCATCGTCGCCAAGCACCTCGCGGACAACGGCGTCAAGGCCTCCGTCGTCCACCTCGACGGCGCGGTCGAGACCGCCATCGAGCTCGGCGTGGCCCAGGTCATCGCCGACGTGGTCGAGACCGGCACCAGCCTGCGCAACGCCGGGCTCGAAGTGATCGGCGAGCCGATCATGAAGTCCGAGGCCGTCGTCATCCGCCGCACCGGCGCCGCCACCGACGAGCCCAAGGTCCAGCAGTTCCTCCGCCGCCTCCAGGGCGTCCTGGTCGCCCGGACGTACGTGATGATGGACTACGACTGCCGCGTCGAGCACCTGGAGCGCGCGGTCGCCCTCACCCCGGGCCTGGAGTCGCCGACCGTCTCGCCGCTGCACCACGAGGGCTGGGTCGCCGTCCGCTCCATGGTCGCCGCCCGCGAAGCACAGCGGATCATGGACGACCTGTACGAGCTCGGCGCGCGCGCCATCCTCACCACGGCGATCCACGCCTGCCGGCTCTGACCGGAGCCCGGCCCCCGCACCCAGCACACCGAGCAGAGGACAGAACCTGATGTCCGCCCCCACCCCCCGGACCGGGCAGCCGGCCCTCCCGGTGACGTTCCGGCCGGGCCTCACCCGGCTGGTCCTGCTCACCATCGCGCTGGCGCTCTTCGTCGTCATCACCGCCGTGGCGCTGATGCTGGAGAGCCTCGGTCCGGGGGACCGGGTGACCTTCATCGTCTTCGCGGCCCTCTTCTCCGGGGTCCTCGTCCTGCTCGCCCGGCCCAAGATCGTCGCCGACGAGGACGGGCTGACCGTCGTCAACCTCACCCGGACCCGGCGGCTCGCCTGGGCGCAGATCCTCCAGGTCAACCTCAGGGCCGGCGACCCCTGGCTCTTCCTCGGCCTCAGCGACGGCACCAGCCTGCCCGCCCTCGGCATCCAGCCCGGTCTCTCCAAGCAGCGGGCCGTACGGGACGCCGGGGAGCTCCGCCGGCTCGTCGCGGCGCACGGCAGCGGCGTCGAGGCCTGAACCCGCCCGCCGGGCCGGCGGGAATTCCGGCCCGCGCGCACCGGCGGGCACGGGGGCGCCCGGCCGATGGCCGTGAGCCCCTGCCCGGACACACCGATTCTTGACTACTCTGGGGTCCGGCGGCGCCGAGTGGCGCCCCGCCCCGCCCAGACGGTCCGCAGACCGGCGGGGCTTTTCCTGCGACCCGAGGAGTGACTCCTTCCAGCAATGGACGGATCGTCCGGTAGTACCTGCGCCGCCCCTTCCCCGGAGGCGGCGGCATGACCACCCCCCTGCTGCTGCTCATCGCGGCATTCCTTCTCATCCTGGCCAACGGCTTCTTCGTGGCGGCCGAGTTCGGCCTCGTCACCGTCGAGAAACCCGAGGCGGAACGCGCGGCCGAAGAAGGCGACCGGCGCGCGCGCACCGTCGTCGACGCGCTGCGCGAACTCTCCTTCCAGCTCTCCGGCACCCAGCTCGGCATCACCATCACCTCGCTGGTCGTCGGCATGCTCGCCGAACCGGCGCTCGCCCAGCTCTTCACCGGACCGCTCACCGCCACCGGCCTGCCAGCCAAGGCCGTCCCCACCATCAGCGTGGTGACCGGCATGCTGCTCGCCTCCGCGGTGCAGATGGTCATCGGTGAACTGGTGCCCAAGAACTGGGCCGTCTCCAAGCCCCTCCAGGTCGCCCGGTTCGTCGCCGGTCCCCAGCACCGCTTCGCCACCGCGCTCCGCCCGGTGATCACGGCGCTGAACACGCTCGCCAACCGGCTCGTCCGGCTGCTGGGCGTCGAGCCCGCCGACGAACTGGCCTCCGCCCGCACTCCGGGCGAGCTGGTCTCGCTGGCCCGGCACTCCGCGGAGGCCGGCACCCTGGAACAGGACACCGCCGACCTCTTCGTACGGACCCTGTCGCTCGGCGGTCTCACCGCCCAGCACGTCATGACCCCCCGGGTCCGGGTCAGTGCCCTCCAGTCCACCGCCACCGCGGCGGACGTCCTCAACCTGACCCGCGCCACCGGTCTCTCCCGCTTCCCGGTCTACCGGGAGCGCATCGACGAGGTCGTCGGCATGGTCCACCTCAAGGACGCCCTCGCGGTGCCGGCCGTCGAACGGCTGCGTACCCCGGCCGGCCGGATCGCCGTCCCGCCGCTGCTGGTCCCCGAGTCCCTGCCCGTCGAGCAACTGCTCCAGCGGCTCCGCAACGAGCAGCCGATAGCCGTCGTCGTCGACGAGTACGGCGGCACCGCGGGTGTCGTCACACTGGAGGACATCATCGAGGAACTCGTCGGCGAGGTCCGCGACGAGCACGACGCCGAAGGCGCCGACCGGCCCGAGCTGGTCTCCGTCACCGGCGAGGACGGCCGCCCCGCCTGGGACGCGGACGGCAGCTGCCGAGTCCTCAGCCTCCGCCGGATAGGCCTCGACGTACCCGACGGACCGTACGAGACCGTCGCCGGACTCGTCGCCGACCTTCTCGGGCGCATCCCCGCCCCCGGCGACCGCACCGGACTGCCCGGTTGGCGGATCTCCGTCCGCCAGGTGGGCCACTACCGGGCCGAGCAGGTCCGCTTCGTCCGCACCGCGGACGTGCCCGGACATCCGGACGGACATCCGGACGGACAGCCGGACGGACAGCCGGGCGGCACGGACCTCACGGAAGTCCCCCTGGACGGCGACCGCCTCGCGGCCCCCGCCCGGACCTTGCAGGAGGCCACCCGATGAGCCTGGTCCAGCTGTTCTTCGCCGGACTCCTCGTCCTCGCGAACGGCTTCTTCGTCGGCGCCGAGTTCGCGCTCGTCTCGGTCCGCCGCAGCCAGGTCGAACCGCTCGCCGCGAGCGGATCGGCCCGCGCCCGCAAGGTGCTGTACGGCCTGGAGAACCTCCCGCAGATGATGGCCGCCGCACAGTTCGGCATCACCGTCTGCTCGCTCACCCTGGGCGCCGTCGCCGAACCGACCGTCGCCCACCTCCTGGAACCCGTCTTCCACGCGGTACACGTGCCCGACGGGCTCGTCCACCCGCTCGGGTACGTCCTCGCCCTCGTCTTCGTCGTCGTCCTCCACCTCGTCATCGGCGAGATGGTCCCGAAGAACCTGGCGATGGCCGCCCCCGAGAAGACGGCCCTCTGGCTCAGCCCCGCCCTGGTGGGCTTCGCCCGGCTCTGCCGCCCGGTCACCGCGGCGCTCGGCGCCTGCGCCCGGCTCGTGCTGAAGCTCTTCCGGGTCGAGCCCAAGGACGAGGTGGAAGCCGTCTTCACCAGCGAGCAGCTGAACCGGCTGGTGGAGGACTCCGGTCAGGCCGGGCTCCTGGAGCCCGAGGCGCAGGAACGCCTGGAGGACGCCCTGGAGCTGGGCAGCAGGCCCGTCACGGACGTGCTCCTGGAGAACGGTTCGCTGGTGACGGTCGACCCGTCCGTCACCCCGCGCCGGGTCGAGGAGCTGACCGTACGGACCGGCTTCTCGCGCTTCCCGGTCCGCGCGGAGCGCGGCGGCCCGTTCATGGGCTACCTGCACGTCAAGGACGTCCTCGACCTGGAGGACGGCGAGCGCGCCGTGCCCCAGCACGTCTGGCGCCCGATGGCGACCGTACGGGCCGAACTCCCGCTGGACGACGCCCTGACCGTGATGCGCCGGGCCGCGACCCACCTGGCCCAGGTCGCCGACGCCCAGGGCCGGGTCCTCGGACTCGTAGCCCTGGAGGACGTGCTGGAGATGCTGGTCGGTGAGGTCCGCGACCCCGCCCACCGCGTCTCGGTACCGCGCCGGACGGTCGACGTGCCCCCGGAGCACCGGGCGCCCGAGCCGAAGGCGGCCATGGCCGACATCGGCTGAGGCGTCCGAGGGCCCTCCCGCGTGCGGGCCCGTCCGGCGAGTGCCGGGCGGGCCCGCCGTCACGTACCGGGCGTCGCCGGACAGGCGGGACGGCCGGCCCACGGTCTACGCGCCGGGTGCCTCCGTCTGGCCCCGGCCCACCGGGCCGCGGCCGGACAGCACCTCCCCGTACGCCTGCATCAGGTCCGGCAGCCGCAGCGTCGCCAGGTCGGCGCGGCCGGGCACCGTGGCGTAACCCGAGAGCCGCAGGTCGCGGTAGGCGCAGCTCTTCTCGTACAGGGTGCGCAGGAAGCGGCCGTTGCCCAGCTCGTCGATCCAGCCCTGCTCGACCACGTGGCCGCTGATGCTGCGCAGCTCGTCCAGGGCCTCCTCGTCCCAGAGGTCGCCGTTGGCGGCGGCCAGCACCCCGCCGATCGCCGTGAGTTCGAGCGGGCGGTAGCTCGGGAAGTCGACCCGGCTGGTGAACCGCGAGGAGAGCCCCGGGTTGGTGGCCAGCAGCCGGTCCATGCCCTCCGGGTAGCCGGCGAGGATGACCACCAGATGGTCCCGGTTGTCCTCGGCCCGCTTCAGCAGGACCTGGAGCGCCTCGTCGCCGTACGCGTCACCCTTGCTGTAACCGGAGTTGGCGAGGCTGTACGCCTCGTCCACGAAGAGCACCCCGCCCAGCGCCGAATCGATGAGTTCATTGGCCTTGACCGCGGTCTGGCCGAGGAACTCGCCCACCAGGTCGGAACGTTGGGCCTCCACCAGGTGGTCGCCGCCGAGGAGGCCCAGCGCGTAGAAGACCCGGCCCAGGATGCGGGCGACCGTCGTCTTCCCCGTGCCCGAGGGGCCGGAGAAGACGAAGTGCCGCTTGGGCGGCTGGACCGGAAGCCCCTGCTCGGCCCGGAGCCGCGCCATGTTCAGCTGCGCCGAGAGCGCCTTGACCTGACGTTTGACCGGATCGAGCCCGACCATCCGCTCCAGCTCGGCGAGCGCGTCGGCCAGCAGCGCGGGGTCGCTCGGCCCGGTGGGCAGCACCGGACGCCCCGCACGGCCGGACCCGGACCGCTTGGCCCGCGCACCCTCCGGGGCGGTCGTGGCCACCGGGGCCACGGGGCCGAGCGGATCGCCGCCCAGCCACGGATCGCGGCCGTCCACCAGGTCCGTACCGAGCAGCGCGTCGCCGTCCGGCTGGGACTCGGAGCCCAGCTCGTCCGCGCCGTAACCGCTCAGGGCGGCCGGGGCGAGCGGGGCCGAATCGTCGAACCCGTCGTGATCGGTGATGGCGGCCAGCCGGGCCGAGGTGTCCATGAACGAGGGATCGACCCGGTGCACCGCCCGGTAGAGGGGGAGCGCGGCGGCGCTGCGCCCCGTCCCCTCGTGCGCCCGCGCCAGCCAGTACCGGAGCTCCTTGCGCTGCGGCTGCTCGCTGCGACAGCGCATCAGCGCCGCGGAGAGCAGCGGCTCCGCCTGCCCGTACATCTCCAGCCGGACCCGGGCCATCCCGCCGAAGAGCCGCGCCTCGATCCCGAGCAACGGGTCGTCGACCAGCCGCTCGGTGTAGCGGACCAACTGCTCCCAGTCCTTGGCGAGGTAGGCCCGGCACGCGTGGAGGAAGCGCACCTGCGCGTCGGTGTCCACGGGCGGCAGACCGGCCAACGCCCGGTCCAGCTCCGGCACATGGCGGCCGTCCAGCCAGTGCGAGGCGTGCGCCAGCAGCAGGTCGCGCGGTGACTCCAGCACCGGCTGCACCCACCAGCCCAGCCAGTACCAGGAGTTGAGCGTGCGTTTGTGCCGGGTGCGCTGCTCGCCGAAGCGGTCGCGGTGCCGGTACATGCTCAGCAGGGCGGTGGTGGTGTCGATGCGCAGCGCGTGGAGGCCCAGCCAGGCGTCCGCCATGCCGGGATCGAGTCCCACCGCGGTCCGGAATTCCTCCTCGGCATGCGGGTAGGCGCCCACCGTGTAGGCGTCCACGCCCCGCAGCCAGGCCAGTTCGGCAGGGGCGTGCGCGCCCTGCGTGCCGATGTCCATCAGGTCCCCCACACGACTGTGCCCCAGGATGTCCCGCCCGCACAGCATGCCCACGGAAGCGTTCCGAATCACCGTTTCGCGGGCGGGAATTGACCGAGCCGTCGAGCATCGTACCCAGCCCGGAAAAACCACCGGAACGGTGTCGCCCGTGACGGAGGGTGAAGGAAAGGGCCTCTGTGGTGCGCGCGGGGAGGGGGTGCGGGCAGAACGAAGCCCCCGATCACGGGGGAACAACCGGGGGCTTCGCGTCCTGGATGGGCTCCGAAAAGCCGCACATTGAGAACGTAAGACCTCTAAGCCCCGCCGGTCAAGCCGAGTTGGAACATGCGCCTGGCGATTTCCGGAGGCTCAACCGGATGACCTGCCGCCTTCACCCTCCGTAGCATTCCGACCCTCGATCGCAGTCGCCCGAGGCCCCGTCAGCCACTCGTAACCGTCGGACAACTGGCGTACCAGCGAATCCGCGTACGGCCGCGAGGGGTCGGCGGCGAAATGTTCGTCCTCCGCGGCCGTCCAGCCGTCCCAGAACGCGTCGAGCGCGGGGCCGTCCCGCCGCCGGCCCCGCGCCCAGGACGCCTCGCGGTCCAGCTCCATCCACCACAGCTTGGCCAACCGGGGCCGCAGGAACCGGCGTCCGGCCCCCACCCCCTCGATCAGCACCACCGGTGCGGGGTCCAGCGTCCGCTCGGGCCCGAAGCGGCGGGCGGTCCAGTCGTACGGGGCATAGCGGGCCCGCTCCCCGCGCGACAGCGGCAGCAGCACCTGCTCGTGCAGCCGGCCGGTCCAGGCGAACAGCTCCTCGTGGGTGGCCAGATCGTCCAGCCGGAGCAACGGGGCTCCCCCCAGGGCGGCGGCGAGGCGGGTCGCCAGGGTGCTCTTCCCCGAGCCCGCGTGACCGTCGATCGCGACGAGCCGCACCGGGCCCAGCGAGGGGGAGAGGGACAGGAGGCCGCGGGCGCGTCCGGCCAGGTCGTTCATGGCTCCAGGGTACGGGCCGTGCCGGGGGCCGGGCTCCGGCGTACCCGGTCCGCCGCAGGTCACGCGGGTGGCGGCGGCCGGGGGCGGGGCGGTGCCGACCACCGGAGGGCGCCGGGGCGTGCCAGTGGACCAGTCCAATGTTGCTCCGTCCGCGCGGGGTGAATCGCTGGCCCGGCGGGCCCGTGACCCGCGATAGTTGGCGCACTGATCGACGTCGCACCCGCACGTCGTACACGCCCGCACTCCGCACCTGCCGCGCCCCGCACCCGCCGTACACGCGCCCCGCATCCGCTGTACACCTCGTCCGCCAACGACCCGGGAGCCCCCCATGACCGGACCGCACAACCGCAGGAACGTTCTCGCCGCCCTCGCGGCCGTCGCCGCCGCCTCCACGGTGGCGGCCTCCGCCGGACCCGCCTCTGCCGCCGCACGTTCGACCTCCCGTCCCGCTCCCCTCCGCTCCAAGGCCCCGGACACCGCCGTGGACAACCACTTCTGGGCGACGTACACGGACTGGCGCTCCGGCTCCGCCGCCGGAACCCGCGCCGTCGCCGGCCGCAGGCCCGGCCTGGTGATCGGCACCTCCGCCGGGACCGTCGACCACACCGACCCGCACACCGGGACGACCGCCGCATGGGAGTACGCCACCTGGACCTCCCCGTCCCACCGCAGCGCCGTACCGGCCACCGAGGTGATCGCCTCCTGGAACGCCGACACCCCCGCCGGTACCTGGATCCAGATCGAACTGCTCGGCCGCTACTCGGACGGCACGGACACCCCCTGGTACGTGATGGGCCGCTGGGCCGCCGGGGACGAGGACATCCGCCGCACCTCGGTGGACGACCAGACGGACGGGAAGAGCTCCATCTGGACCGACACCTTCTCCGTCGACGACGCGGCGAGCGGCATGCGCCTGACGCACTACCGGCTCCGCCTCACCCTCCACCGCAGGCCCGGCACCAGCCTCACCCCGACGGTCTGGCGCGTCGGCGCGATGGCCTCGGACGTCCCGGACCGCTTCACCGTCCCGGCGAGCACCCCCGGCACCGGCCGCGGCCACGAACTCGCCGTGCCGCGCTACTCGCAGAACCTCCACGCCGGGCAGTACCCGGAGTACGACAACGGGGGCGAGGCCTGGTGCAGCCCCACCTCCTCGCAGATGATCATCGAGTACTGGGGCCGCAAGCCCACCGCCGAGCAGCTCGCCTGGGTCAAGCCGGGCCTCCCCGACCCCCAGGTCTGCCACGCGGCGCGCTACACCTTCGACTACCAGTACGACGGCTGCGGCAACTGGCCCTTCAACGCCGCCTACGCCGCCACCTACCCGGAGATGTCCTCCGCCGTCACCCGCCTCGGCTCCCTCACCGACGTGGAGACGCTGGTCCGGGCCGGCATCCCCGTCATCACCTCGCAGTCCTTCCTCAAGGAGGAGCTGACGGGCGCCGGTTACGGCACGTCCGGCCACCTGATGACGGTGATCGGCTTCACCGAGGACGGCGACGTCATCGCCAACGACCCCGCCTCGAAGGACGACGACGCGGTGCGCCGGATCTACGCGCGCAGCGAGTGGGAGCAGATCTGGCTGCGGACGAAGCGCTACGACGCGAGCGGCAACGTGCGCAGCGGCACCGGCGGGGTCTGCTACCTCTACTGGCCGACCGCACCGACCGCGGCGCAGCGCCGGGTCCTGGGAGCGCTCGGGCTGGTGTGAGCGGCGGACGGCCCGCGACCGCCCCGGCGGCGGCTTCCGCGCCGTTCCGGGCGAGCCGGCCGCGCGGGTCCGCCACCGTCCCGACCGCTCACCCGACGCACTTGGCGCGCCTCGCCCGCCGCCGGAACGCGACACCGCCCCCCGCCGGAGTCCGGCGGGGGGCGGTGTCTCAGGGGGACCCGGCCCGGCCCGTCACCGCGTCAGTTCGGCGGCGGGCCCTGGGCGGCAGGGTCAGGGAGCGGTGCCCCAGGAGAGGGCGCCGCCCACGTAGGCGCCGATCTTCGACGCGTCCGCGAAGGAGGTGTTGGTGCCGCGGCTGTAGTCGTCCGCCTCGCTGAAGTTGGACCAGTCGCTCTTGTTGATCCGCACCTGGATCTCACCGGTGGAGGCGCCGGCGGCCAGGGTGCCGCTGCCGAAGCCGACCTCCAGGTAGTGGCTGGCGCCGGTCGCCGAACCGCCACCCGTCACACCGAGGGTCACGGTTCCGCAGCCGACCACCGCGTAGTCGCACGCGGTGCCGAAGGTGGAGGCGCCCCCGTCCGGGGTGAACCAGTAGCGCAGCTTCACGGTGGAGAGGTTCACCGCGCTGCTGCCGGTGTTGACCAGCTGGAGGGACATCCGGATCTGGTTGTCGGTGGCGGAGGAGTCGGTGCTCTTGTACTGGACCTTCACCGTGCCCGTACCGGTGCCGCCGCCGCTGGTCGCGGAGGTGGTGACCGAGAGGGCGCTGGAGGCGGACGAGACGTTGCCGGCGGCGTCCTTGGCCTTGACCGTGTAGCTGTAGGCGGTCGAGGCGGTCAGGCCGGTGTCGGTGTACGAGGTGGTGGTGGAGGAGCCCACCTTCACCCCGTCCCGGAACACGTCGTACCCGGTCACGGCGGTGTTGTCGGTGGACGCGGTCCAGGAGAGCGAGACGCTGCTGCTGGTCTTCGCCGACGACGTCAGGCCGGTCGGAGCGGTCGGCGCCGTGGTGTCGGTGGTGCCGCCGCTGGACGCGGAGGTGGTGACCGAGAGGGCGCTGGAGGCGGACGAGACGTTGCCGGCGGCGTCCTTGGCCTTGACCGTGTAGCTGTAGGCGGTCGAGGCGGT
>NZ_JBHWYX010000047.1:0-15154 GCF_042728795.1 Streptomyces sp. NPDC060184 | reverse complement strand
TCAGGCCGGTGTCGGTGTACGAGGTGGTGGTGGAGGAGCCCACCTTCACCCCGGCGCGGAAGATGTCGTAGCCGGTCACGGCGGTGTTGTCGGTGGACGCGGTCCAGGAGAGCGAGACGCTGCTGCTGGTCTTCGCCGACGACGTCAGGCCGGTCGGGGCGGAAGGCGCCGTGGTGTCGGTGCCGGTGCCGCCGCCGGTGATCGGCGGGTAGGCGTTGCGCACGAGCTCCTGGAACTGCGCGGAGAACCAGTGGCCCGCGAGCGGGGAGTTCGGCAGGGCGCCGGTCATGCTGTTGCCGTTGCGGCCGTTACCGGTGTACGTGGGGTCGCACATCCGGTCGAAGCCCTTGCCCTCGTCGTTGGCGACGGGGGCGCTGTTGCCGTCCGACTCCCCCGGGGGCTTGGCCCAGACGTAGGCGTCGATCCCGGCCTCGGGGGCGGCGGTGGGACGCTCGCCGATACCGGCACCGCTCTGGTTGCACCAGTTGCCCGCGTGGATGCGGCGGTCGACCCGGCCGCCGTCCACGTAGGCGTCCACGCTGGTCGTCGGACCGGCGGCGGTGGGACGCGCGGAACCGCCCCAGCCGTTGCGGGCCGTGTCGATCAGCATGCCGATGTTGGAGTTGAAGCCCTGACTCACCAGCAGGGTGCGCAGCGCCTGGGCGAACGACAGCTCGTCGACGTAGTAGTTCCAGTCGACCCACTTGGACTGGCGCACCGTGGTGCCGTTCACCGAGTCGGTGACCTTGAAGTTCGGCTCCTTGAGAGCCGAGTAGTTGGCCGTGTTCACGATGAAGCCGGCGACGTCGTTGACCGTGGCGCCCTCGGACGTGGCGGCCTTCTTGAACTCCGCCGCGGCGGGGCTCATGTTGCTGTCCCAGCCCAGCCAGCCGTGGTGGGCGGCGTCGATGTAGTTGTAGACGTTGGGGATGGCACCGAGGGTGTGCAGCGCGTAGCCGACGCCCTTCTCGTAGTTGCCGTTCGCCTTCATCGTCGCGCAGGCGTCGGTCGAACCGGCCGTGCCGCCCGCGTTGGTGACGATGTTGGGCAGCGAGTCGGGCTCGATGATCGTGACGATCCGCAGGCTCGCGTACGCCGGGTCGGCGAGGATGTCGGCGATCGGGTCGATGTACTCGCTCTCGTACCGGCCGAGCTCGGTCGGACCGAGCTCACCGTTGGACGCCAGCGCGGCGCAGTCGCGTCCCGGCAGGTCGTAGATGACGACCTGGAACAGGTTCGCACCCTGGGCCAGCGCCGTGTCGAGGTGCGCCCGCAGGCCCCTCGCCTCGGAGGAGCCCGTGATGGCCGCGATGCGGTCCATCCAGACGAAGGCTGGCGTGTTGGCGATGGCCGCGCCGCCCGGTTCGGCCGCCGCCTTGGCCGACCAGTCGGGGTTCACGTACGCCGTCGCGCCCACGTAGGGGTTGTCGACCCGCGCCGTGGCTGCTGCCGAAGCGGGGGTGGCGGGAACGGCGACGGCCAGCGCCGCGCCCATGGCCAGCGCGGAGACTGCGGCCAGTCTCTTGCGCAGCCCGTTCTTGATGGTGCCTCTGGTACTCATTGCGGCTCCGTGCTCCTCTCGTACGCCTGCGAGTGCTCCCCGCAGACGGGTTCTTGGGTGTCGACCGGGTGCGGGTGGCCCCTGCGGGGCTCACCACTCCGGTCGGGCCGCCGTCGGTGGGGACGGGGCCTGCGGTGCGTCGTCGGGCTGGGGGGGGGTTGCCCCGATGGCGGGTACGGCGGGGCGGTGGGTGCCCGCCATCGGGAGTGGGAGGGGGCGCCCCGGCCGGAGCCGGGGCACCCGGTCGGTCAGGGGGCGGTGCCCCACGCGAGGGCGCCGGCGACATAGGCCCCGACCTTGGAGGAATCCGCGTACGCGGTGTTGGTGCCGCGGCTGTAGTCGTCGCTCTCGCTGAAGTTGGACCAGTCGCTCTTGTTGAGCCGCAGCTGGAGCTCACCGGTGGACGCGCCGGCGGCCAGCGTGCCCGCGCCGCCGGTGAACCCGACCTCCAGATAGCGGTCGGCGCCTGTCTTCGGACTGGAGACGGCGACCACGGAGTGCGTGATGTTGGACGAGCCGAGCGCCGCGTAGTCGCAGTACGTGCCGAAGGTGCTCGCGCCGCCGTCGGAGGAGAACCAGTACCGCAGCTTCACCGTCGACAGGTCGATCGGAGCGCTGCCGGTGTTGACCACCTGGAGGCCCATCCGGATCTGGTTGTCGGTGGCGGAGGAGTCGCTGTTCTTGTACTGGACCTTCACCGCACCGGTGCCGGTCGAGCCGCCCGACTTCGTGGTGGCGGAGACCGTGGCCGACAGCGCCGAGGTGTTGCCGGCCGCGTCCCGGGCCGCGACCGCGTAGCTGTACGCGGTGGCCGCGGCGAGACCCGGGTCCGTGAAGGACGTGGTGGTGGCGTTCCCCGCCAGCACCCCGTTGCGGTACACGTCGTAGCCGGTCACCGCGGTGTTGTCGGTCGCGGCCGACCAGGAGAGCGAGACGCTGTTGGCGGTCGTCGCGGTCACGGCGAGACCCGCCGGGACCGTCGGGGCATGGGTGTCCCCGCTCGGCGTACCGCCCTGCACCAGCAGCTCCGCGTAGATCGCGAAGGCCAGCGCGAGCGCCGCCTGCGCCCAGAACCGGTGGTACGTGAAGGTGGGCGCGGCGCCGCCGTCCAGGTACGCCTGCACCTTCGGCCAGTCCGGGTCGTTCTTGTACCAGCTGCGGATGCCGATGAAGGTCGACCCCGGCTTGACGGCGTCGCCGTTCGGCATCTTGCCCGACCAGCCGGAGGGGATGTACACCTCGTCGTCGAACCGGTTGTAGTCCCGCCGGGTCTCCGGCACCGAGATGCCCTTGGTGGTGGTGTTCAGCGCCATCGCGTCCAGCAGCGCCTTGGCGAGCGCCGCCGCGTTCTGGTCACCCGACTTGGCGGCGTAGTAGGTGAGCGTCTTGACGTACGCGGCACCCACACCGACGTCGTTGGAGTAGTCCACCACCGTGACGTGCAGACCCGCGTTGGTGCCGGGGGACGCCGCGTTCCAGGTGTCGGGCTGGCCCGACCAGTTGAGCGTGGAGGGGAAGCGGAAGCTGCCGTCGGAGCCCACCGTCGTCTCGGACGAGGCCCAGGCGACCCACTTGGAGAGCAGGGCCTTCGCGGTCGCGTTGCCCGTCTCGTGGTAGTACGCCGCGAGGCGCTCCATGCCCCATGCCTGGAAGCCGAACCAGTTGTTGCTCGCCGGGTCGTGGTAGACCGGCTGCCAGTCGTACGCCATGCCGTAGAAGGTCGGCGTGCCGGTCGGCGGCTTGCTGTAGCTGCCCTCCCAGCTGTTGGTGCAGCCGCCCGCGAAGGCGCCCTCGCTCGACTGCAGCCAGGTCAGGAACTCCAGCTGCCGGGTCAGGCTCTTGGACCAGTCGCCCCTGGCCGTCGCCGACTTGGGGGTCAGCACCGGCACGTTGGACAGTGCCCAGGCCGCCAGCGGGTTCTGGTAGCCCTGGTGGGAGGCGCTGTCACCGATGCGCCAGGCCCATCCGCCGCCGCTGCCGGCCGCGGCCCCGCCCCAGGCGTAGTACCAGGACAGCAGGTAGTGCTGGGAGTCACGGCCGGAACCGGCCGGGCAGGAGGCCGCGTCGGTGCAGTCGCCGACCCGCTTGAAGTACTTGTCGAACATGGCGTAACGGAGGTAGTCGCCCATCTTGGCGGCCTTCGCGACCGAGGCCGCGACGTCGTTCGCCTTGCCCTGGGCGGAGGCCCAGCGGTACGCCCAGTAGGCGGCCTGCACCGCGCGGGCGTCGGCGTCCGGCGCGTTGGTGTACTTCCACTGCTTCGCGTAACTTGAATCGCCGACGAACAGATCGAGATAGCCGTTGGGGCCGCCGTACTTGAACAGGTCCGTGGTGGGCTGCGGGACCGTCTCCCACACCGACTCCTGCGCACCGCGCTGGTAGGTGTTGATGAAGGACGCGCCGGCGCCCGGCCCCGCCTCGCCGCCGGTGCCCGGCTTGTTGCCGTAGCCGTAGACGTTGTCCAGGTCCATCAGCCAGTGCATGCCGTAGACGTCCATCGTCCCGTAGGACGCGGCGAGTTCCGTGGCGAGCGGGTCCGCGCCGGACTTGACCGTGCCGTCCAGGGCCGAGGGATAGGCGCTCGGCAGCGGGTGCTCCGGGGCGTAGGTCGCGGGGGACGACGGGTTGTAGGAGTCGGCGGTCGACTGGTCCGCGTGCTGCGGAATGATCGTCTTCTCGGCCACGGCCCAGGCGGCGTTGAACGGCGCCCAGTCTCCGGTCACCCTGCCGTACGCGGCCTCCAGCCACATCCAGAAGCTGACGGCCTCCGACGTCGTCTGGTGGCCGTGGTCGGGAGCCTCGACCATCAGGGTCTCGACGGAGTGGTACGGCAGGCCGTCCGGGCTGAAGTAGCCGTTGGCGGACGCCTTGATCTTGCCGTACTGGGTCAGGAAGGCCTGGGTGTAGGGGTCGTCGGCCGCAGCCGCGGCGGCGGTGGCGGTGGCGCCGGTCCCTTCCGACGTCTGGGACGCGGGCTTGGCGACGGCGATGCCCTGCGCCATGCCGATGGCGACGATGGTGCCGCCCAGGGCGCTGCTGAATGTTCTACGTGATATCGACACAAATCCTCCGCTGGCGGGTGTCGTTGGGGGAAGGAGGGGGCGAGGAAGGGGGAAGAGGGGGGCGACCAAGGGGTGGTCGTCGTACGGGGGAAGCGGCGTGGGGGTGGTGCGGGGCGGCGGTTTAGGGGGGTGCGGGGGGTTGGTGCGGCCGGTGACGGCCGGGGATCAGGGCGCTACGCCCCAGACCTGTTCACCGCCCACGTAGACGGCGATTTTGGGAGCGTCCGCGTACGAGGTGCCGCTGCCGTGGCTGTAGTCGTCCGACTCGTCGAAGACGGACCAGTCCGACTTGTTCAGCCGCATCTGGATCTCGCCCGTCGTGGCGCCCGGAGCGAGACTGCCGCTGCCGAAGCCCACTTCGAGGTAGTGGTCGGCGCCGGCCTTCGGGGTGTCCATCGCCACCACACGGTGGGTCACGGTGCTGCAGCCGATCGGCGACCAGTCGCACCACGTGCGGTAGTCGGAGGCCCCGTTCCCGGCGGTGAACCAGTACCGGAGGGTCACGTCCGGCAGCGCGACCGCCGTGGTGCCGGTGTTCACCAGTTGGAGGCCGGGCTTGATCTGGTTGTCGCCCACCGACGAGTCACTGTTGCGGTACTGCGCCTTGAGCGCGCCCGGGTCGCCACCCTCCCCGCCGTCGTCCCCTCCGTCGTCCTCACCGCCCAGCGCGGTGCGCACGGCGGAGTAGGCGGGTTTCGGCGCCAGGTTCTCGTCGTACAGGTTGGCCGCGCCCTGACCGGGGAAGGTGCTCGGAACCCACGAGTACTTGTCCGTGTAGTCCCAGACCGTGACGCCGACGCAGCGCTCGACCGCCAGGCAGGCCTCGACCACTTGCCGGTAGTAGCTGGACTGCGTGGTGGTTTTGGTGGCATCGGCGGGCAGTTCCATGCGCACGTCGAGTTCCGTGACGGCCACGTCGAGACCGAGGTCGGCGAACCGCTGCATGTTCGCCCGCATCTGGTACGGGAAGCCGTACTGGACGGCCAGATGCGCCTGCATCCCGACCCCGTCGAGCGGCACGCCCTCGTCGAGCAGTTCGGTGACCAGGGCGTACATGGCGTCGCTCTTCGCGCCGAGCCCTTCGATGTTGTAGTCGTTGAGGTACAGCTTGGCGTCCGGGTCCGCGGCATGGGCGGCGCGCAGCGCGGTGGCGACGTAGTCGCTGCCCATGGCGGTGTAGAAGGGGCTCGTGCGGAAGGTGCCGTCCTCGTTGAACGGCTCGTTCACCACGTCCCACGCGGTGACCGCGCCGCGGTAGTGCGTGGCCTCCTCGGTGATGTGACGGGTCATCGCCGCCTCGACCTGCCCCGACGGCAGGGAGCCGACCCAGCCCGGCAACTGGCTGTGCCAGACGAGCGTGTGGCCGCGCACGGTCTGGCCGTGCTGCGCCGCGAACGCGGTGACCACATCACCCTTGGCGAAGTTGAACTGGCCCTGGACGGGCTCGGTGGTGTCCCACTTCATGGAGTTGCCGGGGGTGATCTGTCCGAACTCGGAGCCCAGGACGGCCGTGTAGGCGGCGTCGGTCAGTTCGGGGTTGTCCGTGGCGGAGCCGAAGTACTTGCCCTGGGCGGCGGCGAGTTCATGAAGTGAGCCCTGCCGCGCGCTCTGCTGGGCCGCCGTCGCCGGCCCACTCGCGAGGGCGAGGGCAAGGGTGAGGGCTCCGGCCAGGAGGGCCGGGAGTCCTCTGGCGCGGTCGTGCTTGCACATCTTTATCGAGCTCATGACAAACGCCTTCCTCTGCCGGGCAGCGTGGAGCGTGGCGGGGCGCGACCGTGCCTCGCCACGCCCTTCACCACCAGGTGCTGGTGGTGAAGGGGGTGAGCGGACTGTGCGGGTATCGGTGTGGGAGCGCTCCCAAGGTGGCGTGGCGTCGAGCACCTGTCAAGACTTGAATCACAACTGTCTTACGGGCGCGTTAACGCGCCCACACCTTGAACGGGCTTTGTCGCAGGTGGGGTTGTCATTTGTCGAATAAGTTCGACGCGCGCGGTCGGCTGTCGAATAAATTCGACGCCCACGAATTCGACGCACTTTGTGTCCTGTCGAATTGAATTCGACACACGCGAAGGAGCGGTGGGGCCCCTCGTGCGGAGCGGCGCGTTCCGGGCCGCAGGGGCGAACGCCCGTGGAGATGCCGGGCGAAAGCCCGAGGAGGTGCGCGGCCTCGGTGCGGGACCGTTCGCATCCGCGTAACGGAAGGCCGGTCCGCACCTGCCGACGCCCTGAAGGGGAGCCGGCCCGTCCGGTGGCACCGGGCAGGCGGCGGTGGCGGCCCGCACGGAGCCCGGGGGAGCCGGTGGCCCTGGCGCGGCCATGACCTTCCGCTGGCCACCCGGGTGGCGCGGCGTCTCCGGGCCGGCCGCACCCGCCAACGCTTCGGGACCTCGCCCCGGGCGCGGGCGCCGGTGGGCGGGATCGCGGCCGGGGCGCGCCGATCGGCCGCTCGCGGCCCGTTACGCCTCCGCACCCGCAAACGGGCCCGGCCGGCACGCGCGCGTCGTTCACCGTGCCGGGCCCCGCGGCAGGCCGCCGCCCTTCCCGCCCCGCCCGAGTCCCGGCGGGCCGGACCGGAAGCGGGCGGCTCCTTGCGATCATGGTCCGGTGAGCGACCGACGCGTGAAGGGCTTGGCACCATGACAGAGAAGAACTCCCGCACACCGGGCCAGGAGGCCGCTCGCGCCGGTGCCCCGCTCGCCGCTCCCGGTGGCCGGGATCCCGGCGGTCGCACTCCTGGCGGTCGTGCTGCCGACGGCCGGGATTCTGCCGGACCCGCTCCCGTGGTTCCTGCTCCCGTGGTTCCTGCTCACGTGGTCCCTGCTCCCGTCGTCCTGAGCGACGAGCCCGACTCGTTCCCCCGGGGTGTGCTGGCCGAGCGCCACCCCGCCCTCATCCGGCAGGTACGGGACGCCTTCCCGTACGGCCCCCGGCAGCACGAGGCCCTCGACGCCCTGCTGGCCGAGATCGCCGACGACGTCGTACGGCCGCTCCCCGACGCGGACGACGACGACGAGCGCTGGGCGGCCTGGGGCGAGGGGTACTTCGGGGGCTCGTGGTACGCCGCGCCGTTCCTCTGGGCGGAGAACTACTTCTACCGCAGACTCCTCGGCGCCGTCGGGTACTTCGGCACGGGGCCGTGGCAGGGCGTCGACCCCTTCGCGCCGTTCAAGCGGGCCGAACTGCGGGGCGAGGCGGTGGAGGAGGAGCTGCGGGCCCTGGACACGCTCGCCGACGCACCGGCCGGTCAGCGGGACACGGCCCTCCTGGGCGCCTCGCTCTGGGGCAACCGCGCCGACCTCGGCTTCCGTATCTCGGCGGCCGAACCGGCGGCGGGGGAGCGGATGGCGGGCGAACCGGCGGCGGGTGACCCCGTGGTCTCGGCGCTGGTCGCCGACGACAGCGGCCTGCTGTGGCAACTCCTGCCCGTCGGCGCCCCGGCCACCGTGGCCGTGGTGGCCGACAACGCGGGCCGCGAGCTGATCCCCGATCTCGTCCTCGTCGACCATCTCCTCGGAAGCGGGCGTGCCCGACGGGTCGTGCTGTACGTCAAGCCCTCCCCGTACTTCGTCTCCGACGCGATGACCGCCGACGTGGTGGACTGCCTCCGCCGCCTCGCCGAGGCACCCGGCGAAGCGGGCCGGACCGGCGGCCGGCTCTGGAAGGCCATGGCCGCGGGAGACCTGGAGGTCCGTACCCACCCGTTCTTCTGCGCGCCGTTCGGGTACGAGGAGATGCCCGATGACCTGCAAAAGGAGTTCGCGGACGTCGCGCTCACCCTTCTGAAGGGGGACCTCAACTACCGCCGCCTGGTGGGGGACCGGCGGTGGGAGGCCACCGTGCCCTTCGCCGCTCTCACCGCGTACTTCCCGGGGCCGGTGGCAGCGCTGCGGACGCTGAAGTCCGACGTCGTCGTGGGCCTGGAGCGGGACGTGCTCGACGCCCTCGAGCGGTCCGGTGCGGCTTGGCGTACGAGCGGCACGCACGCGCTGATCCAGGTGCGGCCGTAGGACGGGGCCGGGCCGGATCGGACGGGGCGAGTCATGAATTCGCATGCGGGATGGTCGAATTCCTCTGCCGGTGCACCGAGCGTGAGCGTCTGCCGCTACGCCGACCGTGATCCTCTGCCGTTACGCCGAACGTGATCTTCCGAAGATCCCGACATTCGATCCCGTGTACGACGGATGTCGCTTCGTTTGAAGACCGGCCGCCCTCATTCGCCTCGCGATCGCACGCACCGGAGGAGGCCACAGGGCCCGCCCTCCGGGCGGACGCTGCTCCCTTCGGTACGCGCCCTAAGCTCGGTGCACCTGGCAGGAGACGGCCAGGCAGTCGGGTGTGCGGAAGGCGGGGGCAGAGGATGACTTCGGGCATGCGGACGGAGAACGCGGTGGCGGACCCATCGGCGACGGACCCATCAGCGACGGACCCATCGGTGACGGACCCATCAGCGACGGACTCGCCCGTGACGGACGTGCGCATGACGGCGGCCCCCATGGTGACGGTCGGCATCGACCTGGCCGGCTACAGCGGCACGACCGGGGTCTGCCGCGTGACCTGGGCGGAGCGACCGGCCGTCGAAATCCTCGACGGCAGGAACGACGACGACCTGCTGGCGGCGATGCGGACCGCCGACCGGACCGGCCTTGACGCGCCCGTCGGCTGGCCGTTGGCGTTCACCTCCCTGCTCGTCGCCCACCGTGCCGGTACGGAACTGCCCGAGCGGTCCCGGTACGCACCGCACTCGGACGGTCGCGAGGGGCTGAACCGGTTCACTCACCGGTTGACCGACGACGTGGCGTGGAAGCGCACCGGGGCGGGGCGGCGCCCGCTCTCGGTCGCCGCCGACAAGCTGGGCGTCGTCGCCCTGCGCGCGGTGGATCTCCTGGGGCGTCTGGCGGGTGCGGGGCCCGCCGTCCCGCGGGACGGCTCCGGTCCGGTCGTGGAGGTCTATCCGGCGTTCGCGCTCACGCAGTGGGGGCTTGCGGGCAAGGGAAGTTACAAGAAGTCCACACCTGCCGCTCGCGCCGCGCGGGCCCGGATCCTCGCCGGTCTCGCCGACGGCTTGGGCCTCGACCTCGGCGAACGTGCGCGGGAGCGGTGCACGCGCAGCGACCACGACCTGGACGCGCTGATCGCGGCGGTGGTCGCACGGGCGGCGGCGTGCGGGATGACCCATCCGCCGGTCACCCGCGAGGAGCGCGACGCGGCCGAGGAGGAGGGCTGGATGCACCTGCCCCGGCGGGACTGCCCGCTGCCCGCCGTTCGGGTCGGGGCGGAGGTCCGTGAGCCGCGCCGCACCGTGCCGTCGCCCTCGTCGTGAAGGCCCGGCGGATCGCGCACGATCCGCCGGGCCCACGGGACAGGCTGTGGTCCGGGACACCGGACCGGTCAGTCGAACTCCTCGATGTACTCCTCCGGCGGACCGAGTTCGGGGCGGTCCCGCAGCTCGACCTCCGCGCCGAGCTGTTCCAGTTCGAGGACGGTGACGGTGTTCTCGCCGGACCGCAGCAGCGGGGCCGGGCAGTACAGGGTGACCTGGGGCCCGATCTCCCAGTAGCGGCCGAGCAGGAAGCCGTTGACCCAGACGAAGCCGCGCCGCGAACCCGGCAGCGCGAGGAAGGTGTCCGCCGGGGTGTCGACGTGGAGCTGGGCGACGGCGAACCCGGTGGTCGGCGTACCCGGGGCGTCGACCGGCGTATCGGTGCCGTTGGCGGTGCCGGTGCCGGTGCCGGTGCCGGTGCCGGTGGCGGACGCGGTGCCGGTGGCGGCCACGGGACCGGTGGCGGACGTGGTGCCGGTGGCAGGCGCCGCCCCGGTGGAGAGCGCCTCGGAGAGTTCCGCGTCGGACCACTCCTGGAGCGCGACCGGCGCGCTCTCCCAGCCCTGCACCGTGCGCCGGTCGACCAGGACCGGGCCGAGCAGGCCCTTGTGCCCGCCGACGGTCGGCCCGTAGTTGATCCGGCCGAGGTTCTCGACGAGGATCTCGAGCTTCACCGTCTTGCCGGTCCCCGCCACGGGCAGTTCCCGCGTATCCGCGTCGGCGATGCCGAGGAAGGTGCCGTCGACGAAGACCAGGGCGCGGTCGCGCACGTCGGTGAGGGTCAGCTGGTGCGTGCCCGCCGGGATGCGCGGGTGCGCGGTGTAGAGGACCATGCCCGCGTCCAGGCCGAGTTGCTCGAACGTGGCGGGGCGCGGGGCGGTGCCGGTGGTCGTCGGAGGTACGGCGCGCAGCCCGGCCAGAAGTCCGGCCCGGTGCGTGAGCGGGGCGCGGGCGGGCGGGAGCTTCGGCAGCCGCTCGGGCGAACGGAGGGGGCCCTCGGCGCCCAGCACCTCGCGCATGGCGAAGAACTTGGGGGTGAACGAGCCGTCCTCGGCGATCGGCGCGTCGGAGTCGTAGCTGGTCACCACGGGCTCCAGACGGCCGTCCGTCTCGTTGGCACCCGCCCACAGACCGAAGTTGGTGCCGCCGTGCGCCATGTAGATGCTGACGCTGCCGTTGTCCGCGACGATGCCGCGCAGGGTGTGCACCGCGCTCTCCACACCGCGCACGTGGTGCCGCTTGCCCCAGTGGTCGAACCAGCCGTTCCAGAACTCGGCGACCAGGAACGGCTCTTCGGGGCGACGGCCGGCGAGGAGTTTGCGGGCGGCCTCGGGCTTGGAGCCCAGGGTGGCGGCCATCAGGGTGCCCGGCAGCGAGCCGCCGTCCAGCATGAGCTCGGTGGGGCCGTCCGCCGTGAACAGCAGCTCGGTGATGCCCCGTTCGGTCAGCGCCTCGCGGCTCCAGCGCATGTAGGCGTGGTCGTCGCCGTAGCTGCCGAACTCGTTCTCCACCTGCACCGCGACCACCGGACCGCCCTCGGACGCCTGGAGCGCCGCGATGCGGGGGATCAGGTCGTCGAACCAGGAGCCGACGGCCGAGGTGAACACCGGGTCCGAGCTGCGCAGGGCGAGGTCGCGGCCGGTGATCCAGCCGGGCAGACCGCCGTTGGACCACTCCGCGCAGATGTAGGGGCCGGGCCTGACGATGACGTCGAGGCCTTCCTCCCCCACGGTGCGGATGAAGCGTTCGAGGTCCCGCCAGCCGTCGAAGCCCGGAGCCCGGTCCTCGCGCGGCTGGTGGAAGTTCCACGCCACGTACGTGTCGATGGTGTTGAGCCCGAGATCGGCGATCCGGCGGATGCGGTCCCGCCAGAGATCGGGGTGAACCCGGAAGTAGTGCAGCGCTCCCGACAGAATGCGGTGCGGAACGCCGTTGCGGTACATGCGGCCTTCGCGCCAGGACAGAGCGGCGGTGGCGGGGCCTGCCGTCGCATCGTCCGTGGGGCGTGCCGAGGGGATGTGTGTCGTGGGCGACTCAGTCACGGCGCGAGCGTATGTTATCGATGACATGTATAACAAGCTTGGTAGAGTCCAGCAGCCGATCCCGGAGGATGGAGCGTCTTGAGCGAGGACATCTCTTGAACGAGGACATCGCGAGGCCGAGACAGCCGAGCATGGCCGACGTGGCCCGGATCGCCGGAGTGTCGGCGCAGACCGTGTCACGCGCGCTGCGCGGTTCGCCGAACGTCACTCCCGACACCAACCGGCGCGTGCTCGCGGCGGTGGAGCAGGTCGGCTACCGCTTCAACAGCGCGGCCAGGGCGCTCTCTTCGGGCCGCAGCCACACCATCGGGCTCGTCCTGCTGGAGTCCGGCGGGTACTACTCGCGCTCGGCGGTCACCGCCGGTGTCGAGTCCGCCGCCGGAGCGGCGGGGTACGCGGTGAGCATCGCCACCATCGCCGGGCTCGACGCCGGCCTGATGGAGCGGTCCCTGGCCAAACTGGCCGACCAGGGCGTCGACGGCCTGGTGATCGCCGTGCCGCTCCTGTCGGTGACGCAGAAGATAGAGGACCTCACCCGCGAGATCCCGACCGTCACCCTCGACGGGTCGCGGACGCAGGGCGCCCGGGTGCTTGGTATCGACCAGGCGGAAGCGGGCCGGCTGGCCACACAACACCTGCTCGACCTGGGACATCGCCAGATCTGGCACGTCGCCGGGCCGGACGAGTGGATCGAGGCGCGACAGCGCCGCCAGGGCTGGCAGGAGTGTCTGGGCGCGGCCGGGATCGAGCCGCCGACCCCCCTGGAGGGGGACTGGTCGCCCGACTCCGGCTACCGGCAGGGGCAGATCATCGCGATGATCCCCGAGGTCACCGCGGTCTTCGTGGCGAGCGACGAGATGGCGTTCGGGGTGATCAGGGCCCTGCGTGAACGCGGCCGGTCGGTGCCCGACGACGTCTCGATCGTGAGCGTCGACGACATCGCGCTGGCGGCCTACTGCGCGCCGCCCCTGACGACCGTCCGGCAGGACTTCTACGGGTACGGCGCGGCGGCCGTCACGCTGCTGCTCCAGGGGGAGGCCGGCGTCGGGGAGTCGGCCGTCACGGCGTCCCTGTCCGTACGCGGCTCCACCGCACGGCCGCGCCGGAGGTGAGGCCGGGGGTCCCCGGCCCCGGCTCCCTCTCGCCCTCCGGCTCCCGCGCGCCCTCCGGCTGCCTCGCGTCGTCCGGTTCACCCCGTTTCCCCATGTGACAGCACGGAACGTCCTGTTCGTCACCGGTCGGCGACAGAAGCCCAGTTCATCACTTTTTCGTCACGATGGGTCTCGTTCGCCCCGGCTTCATGAGGTCTGGCGCCCTTCCAGGTGCGCCCTTTCGTCCCGCTCGTGAGTGGTTCGCGGGGTTTCGGTGCCGGTTCCGGGCGGGTCCGTACGAAAAAAGTCACGGGCGACCGGGTGGCGCCCCGTGACCGTACGGACGCGTCCGCGTGTCCGGGCGTCGTGCCGGAACTCCCTTGTGCCTACCGGGTGCTGATGCCCGGCCGGTGTCCTGGCGCGACCTTGTCCGAGGCTCCGGACGGGTCGGGCGGGGCGGCCCGAATGGCCTCGATGTGAGCAGTTCGTTGAATCGACCTCATCTGACCCCTTGCGCCGTCATGTGATCGATGCCATCGTACGCACCATGTTATCGGTGCCACCGTAACAACGCCGGATCAACGAAGATCCAAGTCCGGCCCTGCGGTGGCGCGGCGCCGGGCGATGTGGCCCCCGACAGGGGTCCCGCCCGGCCCGCTCTGCCACTCGCAGTCGGATGGGCAAACTGTCCCCGGGAAGGACCCCCAATGAGGAGATCGCTCGCCTTTGCAGGCACCGCCGTGACGGTGCTCGGGCTGCTCGCCACCGGATGTTCGGGAGGCGGGGACAGCGCGGACTCGGGCAAGACGACCCTCAAGGTCGCAGCCCTCGAAGGCGGCTACGGCCGGGACATGTACGCGCAGGTCATCAAGGCCTACGAGGCGACGCACCCGGACGTCGACGTCCAGCTCCAGATCTCGAAGAGCATCGAGGACGAGATCACCCCGAACATGAAGGCCGGCAAGTACCCGGACGTCGTGGTGCTCGGCCAGGGCCGCAAGGCCGCCCTCACCGAGACCCTGGTCAAGGACAAGGCCGTGGAGGACCTCACCCCGGTCCTCAAGGCGAAGGTCCCCGGCGAGACCAAGACGGTCGGCGACAAGCTCACCCCGGGCATCGTCGGCAACCTGAACACCAACCCGTACGGCACGGACAAGACGTACCTGATGCCGATGTACTACGCGCCGACGGGCCTCTTCTACAACCAGGGCCTCTTCGAGAAGAACGGCTGGAAGACCCCGGCCACCTGGGACGAGATGTTCGCGCTCGGCGACAAGGCGAAGAAGGCGGGCATACCCCTCTTCACCTACCCGACCGCCGGCTACCTCGACTCGTACTTCTTCGCGCTGCTCGCCGACGTCGGCGGGGAGCAGTTCTACACCGACGTCATGACGTACAAGAAGGACATCTGGAAGTCGGCGAACGCCAAGAAGGCGCTCGACATCACGACCAAGCTGCTCAGCTACGCCGCGCCGACCACCGTCGGCTACGCCAACGAGCAGGACTTCACCAAGAACCAGCAGTCGATCCTGGACAACAAGGCGCTGTTCATGCCGAACGGCACCTGGATCACCGGTGAGATGGCGGACGCCCCGCGCGCCGACGGCTTCACCTGGGGCCTGACCCCGCTGCCGGCCGTCACCGCCGGAGCCAAGCGCTACCTGACGACCTCGGTCGAGTCGGTCTGGGTCCCCAGCGCCGCGCAGCACAAGGACGCGGCGAAGGACTTCGTCGCCTACCTGTACTCCGACGAGGCCGCGAAGATCTTCGCCAAGTCGAACGCGATCCAGCCGATCCAGGGCATCGCCGACAGCCTGACCGGTGAGAGCGCCTCGTTCTACAAGCTCTACGAGGACCCGTCGGTCTCCGCGCTCGTCGGTGGCTTCGCGAGCACCTCGCCGGTCGAGGGCGTCGACATCAAGTCCACGCTCTTCGACACCGCCAACAGCATCATCAGCGGCGACACCACCGAAGCGAAGTGGCAGTCCGCGCTGAACGAGGCCAGCGAGAAGCTGCGCCAGGCGGGCAACTGACGTGCCCGGCGGCGACCCGGCCGACCCGGGGCGCCGCCGGCGCCT